>NZ_CP112866.1:5385000-5625455 GCF_026410085.1 Pseudomonas quebecensis | reverse complement strand
CCCGGCGCATCAGACGGCGAAGAGCAGGAATTCCCGCTCCCACGAACTGATGACGCGCTTGAAGTTTTCATGCTCGGCCCGCTTGACCGCGACGTAGCCTGTGATGAATTTGTGCCCCAGGTATTTCTCGATGGTCTTGCTGTTTTCCATGCGTTCCAGGGCGTCTTCGATGGTCAACGGCAGGCGCAGGTTGCGCCGCTCGTAACCACGGCCTACCACGGGAGCGCTCGGCTTATGGCCTTCGACCATGCCGATGTAGCCGCATAACAGGCTGGCCGCAATCGCCAGGTACGGGTTGGCATCGGCGCCCGGCAGGCGGTTTTCCACACGACGGTTCTGCGGGCCGGCGTCCGGGACGCGCAGGCCCACGGTACGGTTTTCTTCGCCCCATTCCACGTTCACCGGCGCCGACGTATCGGGCAGGAAGCGGCGGAACGAGTTCACATTGGGTGCAAACAATGGCAGCAACTCAGGGATGAATTTCTGCAGGCCACCGATGTGGTTGAGAAACAGCTCGCTCATGGTCCCGTCTTCATTGGAGAAGACGTTCTTGCCGGTGGCGATGTCGATGATGCTCTGGTGCAGGTGCATGGCGCTGCCGGGCTCACCGGTCATCGGCTTGGCCATGAAGGTGGCGGCCACGTCGTGCTTGAGTGCGGCTTCACGCATGGTGCGCTTGAACACCAGGATCTGGTCGGCCAGGGACAGCGCATCGCCATGACGGAAGTTGATTTCCATCTGCGCCGTGCCGTCTTCATGAATGAGGGTATCGAGGTCCAGTTCCTGCAGCTCGCACCAGTCGTAGACGTCTTCGAACAGCGGGTCGAATTCGTTGGCCGCTTCTATAGAGAAGGACTGGCGACCGGTTTCCGGGCGCCCGGAGCGGCCGATCGGCGGTTGCAGTGGGAAGTCCGGGTCTTCGCAGCGCTTGGTCAGGTAGAACTCCATCTCCGGCGCCACGATGGGCTGCCAGCCTTTGTCGGCGTAGAGCTTGAGGACTTTCTTGAGCACGTTGCGCGGCGACAGCTCGATGGGGTTGCCTTGCTTGTCGTAGGTATCGTGGATCACCTGGGCGGTGGGCTCGATGGCCCAGGGCACCAGGAATACCGCGTTCTGGTCGGGGCGGCAGATCATGTCGATATCGGCCGGGTCGAGCAGTTCGTAATAGATGTCGTCTTCGACATAGTCGCCGGTCACGGTCTGCAGCAGAACGCTCTCGGGCAGGCGCATGCCTTTTTCGGCAATGAACTTGTTGGTCGGCGAGATTTTGCCCCGGGTGATACCGGTGAGGTCGCCAATCATGCATTCGACTTCTGTGATCTTGTGGTCTTTCAACCAATCGGTGAGCTGGTCGAGGTTGTTACTCATAAATGCCTCTGGGCTGGGTTTCCTGGCATCCATTAAAGGCCAGGCGTTGGTTGACGCAGCATCCGCGTCGTTTCTTCACTCAGGGTAGGAGCTTACCTGCCATTTGGAGCGCAGATGCATTCCTCACGCCAAACTTGTGCAGAATCATGAGCGGCACCCAGGGTCGGCGCCCTTCAGGGGCGAAGGCGAGGTGAGTGAAGGGGGGAAAAAGAGGTCGGCCGAGGCGTCAAGAATATTGGCCGGGGCATGGGCATTCACGCAGGAAGAACGAACAGATGACAAAGCCTGTGTGAAGCAGGCCGAGACGCCGATTGGCGGCAGGCGAGACATGAAGCACCCCGGTATTATTGCTGTTATGGGTTTGAATCGAGCTTAGCCTTGTTCATTTTTTTACACAACACCCCCGTAAAAAATACAACACGGCCCGCTCAAGCCTGCGGTACCCAAGCCGGTCAAAGCGAAAAAAACGCCCCGAAAAGCCCCAAAAAAGCCGTCACGGCGCTTTTTTAGGGCAAAAAAGGCCTCGCTTGACTTCGGCATGCCGTTCGGGTTGACTGAAACCAGAAAAGATCAATGATTGATATTTTTAACAACAAAGGTGTTGCATCATGTCGGTACCCCCGCGTGCCGTTCAGCTTAACGAAGCGAACGCGTTCCTTAAGGATCATCCTGAGGTTCTGTACGTAGACCTTCTAATTGCGGATATGAATGGTGTGGTGCGCGGCAAGCGCATCGAACGCACCAGCCTCCACAAGGTTTACGAGAAGGGCATTAACCTGCCTGCCTCTTTATTTGCTCTGGATATCAACGGCTCGACGGTGGAAAGCACCGGCCTGGGTCTGGACATCGGCGATGCTGACCGAATCTGTTATCCAATCCCCGACACCCTGTGCAATGAACCTTGGCAAAAGCGCCCTACCGCGCAGTTGCTGATGACCATGCACGAACTGGAAGGTGAACCTTTCTTCGCCGATCCGCGCGAAGTACTACGCCAGGTTGTCAGCAAATTCGACGACCTCGGTCTGACCATCTGCGCCGCCTTCGAGCTTGAGTTCTACCTGATCGATCAGGAGAACGTGAACGGCCGACCACAACCGCCCCGCTCGCCGATCTCCGGCAAACGCCCGCACTCGACACAGGTCTACCTGATCGACGACCTCGACGAATATGTCGACTGCCTCCAGGACATTCTGGAAGGTGCCAAAGAGCAAGGCATCCCGGCCGACGCCATCGTCAAGGAAAGTGCCCCGGCGCAGTTCGAAGTGAACCTGCACCACGTGGCCGACCCGATCAAGGCCTGCGACTACGCGGTACTGCTCAAGCGCCTGATCAAGAACATCGCCTACGACCATGAGATGGACACCACCTTCATGGCCAAGCCTTACCCAGGCCAGGCAGGCAACGGTTTGCACGTACACATTTCGATCCTGGACAAGGACGGCAAGAACATCTTTGCCAGCGAGGATCCCGAGCAGAACGCCGCATTGCGTCACGCGATCGGCGGTGTGCTGGAGACCCTACCCGCCCAGATGGCGTTCCTGTGCCCCAACGTCAACTCCTACCGCCGCTTCGGCGCACAGTTCTACGTGCCGAACTCGCCGTGCTGGGGTCTGGATAACCGTACCGTGGCGATTCGCGTACCGACCGGCTCGGCCGATGCGGTGCGTATCGAACACCGCGTAGCGGGTGCCGACGCCAACCCTTACCTGCTGATGGCTTCGGTCCTGGCAGGCGTGCACCACGGTCTGACCAACAAGATCGAGCCTGGCGCACCGGTGGAAGGCAACAGCTACGAGCAGAACGAGCAGAGCCTGCCGAACAACCTGCGCGATGCCCTGCGCGAGTTGGACGACAGCGAGGTGATGGCCAAGTACATCGATCCGAAGTACATCGACATCTTCGTCGCCTGCAAGGAAAGCGAGCTGGAAGAGTTCGAACACTCCATCTCCGACCTTGAGTACAACTGGTACCTGCATACCGTGTAAGCGGTTGCGGCGATAAAAAAACGCCACAGGCTTTGGGTCTGTGGCGTTTTTTTATGGGCCTGTTCTGAGAGACCGGGTCGGTCTTATCGGGGGCAAGCCCACTCCCACATTTTGACCTGTGAATGCTTTCAGAATGTGGGAGGGGGCTTGCCCCCGATAGCTGCCTGGCAGACAACACAGATTCCTGCTCATACAATGCCCGCTGCCTTGTAGGAGACTTCCATGACCGCTACCGCCCCTCGCAAACCCCGCGCCCGCAGCCAGGCCCGGATCGATGCGATTCTGGACGCCGCCCGCACCCTGCTGGCCGCCGAAGGGGTGGCAGGTTTGTCGATCTACAGCGTGGCCGAACGCGCGCAGATTCCTCCGTCGTCGGTGTATCACTTTTTCGCCGGTGTGCCGGCGCTGCTGGAGGCTTTGACGGCCGATGTGCATGGGGCGTTTCGCGCGGCGATTCAGGCCCCCATCGACCATGAATGCCTCAAGCAATGGCGCGACCTGTCCTGCATTGTCGAGCAGCGCATGCTCACCATCTACGACCAGGACGCCGCCGCGCGCCAGTTGATCCTGGCGCAGCATGGCCTCACCGAAGTGACCCAGGCCGACCGCCAGCATGATCTGGAACTGGGCGATCTGATGTTCAAGGTGTTCAACCGCCATTTCGAGCTGCCGACACTGCCCAGCGATGTGGATGTGTTCGCCCTGGCGCTGGAGTTGAGCGACCGCGTGTATGCGCGCTCGGTGCATCAGCATGGGCTGATCACGCCGCGCATGGCCGAGGAAGGGATGCGCGTGTTCGATGCGTATGTGGGGCTGTATTTGCCGGTTTATCTGCCCAGGCGCTGAGCCTTGTGATGGTGGGGCGGCCTCATCGGGGGCAAGCCCCCTCCCACATTTGAATGTGTTTACAGATCAAACTGTGGGAGGGGGCTTGCCCCCGATGGCAGCCTCAAGGGCGACGCGAATTACAACTTGGCAATCGACACCTCAGTGGACTTCACAAAGGCAATCACTTCACTACCAATCACCAGCTCCAGCTCTTTGACCGAGCGAGTGGTGATCACCGAAGTGACGATACCGGAGGCGGTCTGCACATCGATTTCCGACAGCACGTCGCCGACCACGATTTCCTTGATGGTGCCTTTGAACTGGTTACGCACGTTGATGGCTTTAATAGTCATGGTGTTCTTCCTTCGTGGGACAAGTGAGTTATTGCGCCCAACGCAGTTGCGTCGGCAACGGTGAAACAGGTTCGGGTTCGGGCGGCGTGCCGGGCAGCGACAGCACACGGTTGAGCACTTCGGCTTCCAACGCCGCAAGGCGATGAGAGCCACGCGCCCGCGGGCGCGGCAGGTCGACGATCAGGTCCAGGCCTATTTCGCCGTCTTCGATCAGGATCACCCGGTCGGCAATCGCCACGGCTTCGCTGACGTCATGGGTAACCAGCAGCACGGTGAAGCCATGTTTTTGCCAGAGGTTTTCGATCAGTTGCTGCATCTCGATGCGCGTCAGGGCATCCAGCGCACCCAACGGCTCATCGAGCAGCAACAGACGTGGTTGGTGGATCAGCGCGCGGGCCAGCGCCACACGTTGCTTCTGGCCACCGGACAATGCCGCCGGCCATTCATTGGCGCGTTCGGCCAGGCCCACCGCGCCCAGGGCCTCCAAGGCCTTGGGCCGCCAGTCGCCCTTGAGGCCCAGGCCCACGTTGTCGATGATTTTTTTCCACGGCAGCAGGCGCGCTTCCTGAAACATCAACCGCGTGTCTTCAATCGCTTCACTCAGCGGCGCGGAACCGGCCAGCAGCTCGCCGCCACTGGGCTTGTCCAGACCCGCCAGCAGGCGCAGCAAAGTACTTTTACCGCAACCACTGCGGCCGACCACAGCCACGAACTGGCCCGCGGGGATGTGCAGGTCAATCTCTTTAAGCACGTGCCGAGCGCCAAACGATTTGCGCAATTTGCGCACCGCCAGGGGGATGCCCTTGAGCAGGCGCGGAGGTTGTTGGGCCGTCATACCGCACCGCCTTTATTCACTTGATACGCCGGGTGCCAGCGCAGCCACACACGTTCCAGGCCACGCGCCGCCAGGTCGGCGAGCTTGCCGAGGACCGCGTACATCACGATGGCCAGCACCACCACGTCGGTCTGCAGGAACTCACGGGCGTTCATTGCCAGGTAACCGATGCCGGAACTGGCGGAGATGGTTTCCGCCACGATCAGCGTCAGCCACATGAAGCCCAGGGCAAAGCGCACGCCCACCAGGATCGACGGCAACGCGCCGGGCAGGATCACCTGCCGGAACAGACTGAAACCGGACAAACCGTAGCTGCGCGACATCTCTACCAGCGCCGGGTCGACGTTGCGGATGCCGTGGTAGGTGTTCAGGTAGATCGGAAACAGCGTGCCGAGGGCCACCAGGAAGATCTTCGCCGTCTCGTCAATGCCGAACCACAGGATTACCAGCGGGATCAGCGCCAGGTGCGGCACGTTGCGGATCATCTGCACCGAGCTGTCTAGCAGGCGCTCGCCCCACGTCGAAAGCCCCGTGATAAAGCCCAGCGCGAGGCCGATAGCGCCGCCGATCACAAAGCCCAGGCCCGCGCGCCAGCCGCTGATGGCCAGGTGTGTCCAGATTTCGCCGCTGCGCACCAGGTTGACCCCGGCCTCGATCACCGCGCTCGGCGCCGGCAGGATGCGCGTCGACAACCAACCCGCCGACACCGACAACTGCCACACCGCCAGCAACAGCACCGGCAGCACCCAGGGCGCCACGCGATGGCTCACTTTTTCAATACTCATGGCGCCGCCTCAGCTTTGTGACGCAGCTTTGGGGAGGATATCGTTAGCGACCATTTCACCGAACGGGCTGACGTAGCCGGCGCTTTTCGGCGCTTCGGGCCGTTCGATATCCAGGTGCGGGAACAGCAATTCCGCTACGCGGTATGACTCTTCCAGGTGCGGATAACCGGAGAAAATAAAGGTATCGATGCCCAGGGCCGCGTACTCCTTCACACGTTCGGCCACGGTTGGGCCATCGCCCACCAGCGCCGTGCCCGCGCCGCCACGCACCAGACCGACACCCGCCCATAGGTTGGGGCTGACTTCGAGATTGTCGCGGTTGCCGCCATGCAAGGCGGCCATGCGTTGCTGGCCGACGGAATCGAAACGCGCCAGCGAGGCCTGAGCGCGGGCGATGGTGTCGTCGTCCAGATGAGAGATGAGCTTGTCGGCGGCTCTCCAGGCCTCGTCATTGGTTTCGCGCACGATCACATGCAGACGAATGCCGAAGCGCACGGTGCGCCCGAGTTTGGCGGCCTTGGCGCGCACTTGTTCGATTTTCTCGGCGACGGCAGCCGGCGGCTCGCCCCAGGTCAGCACCATCTCCACTTGCTCGGCCGCCAGGTCCTGGGCCGCCTCCGACGAACCGCCGAAGTACAGCGGTGGTCGTGGCTGCTGGATCGGCGGATAAAGCAATTTTGCGCCTTTGACGCTGATGTGCTGGCCGTCGTAATCCACGGTTTCGCCTTCGAGCACGCGGCGCCAGATGCGGGTGAACTCCACCGAGGCCTGGTAGCGCTCTTCGTGACTGAGAAACAGGCCATCGCCGGCCAGTTCTTCAGGGTCGCCACCGGTCACCAGATTGAATAACGCCCGCCCGCCGGACAAGCGATCCAGGGTCGCAGCCTGACGCGCGGCCACCGTCGGGGAAATGATCCCAGGGCGCAGCGCTACCAGGAATTTCAGGCGCTGGGTCACCGGGATCAGCGAAGCGGCCACCAGCCACGAGTCTTCGCAGGAGCGCCCGGTGGGGATCAGCACCCCGCCAAAACCCAGACGATCTGCCGCCTGGGCCACTTGCTGCAGATAGCCGTGATCGACGGCGCGCGCGCCTTCGGCGGTGCCAAGGTAATGGCCGTCACCGTGGGTAGGCAGGAACCAGAAAATATTGAGGCTCATGGAGTTGTCTCCTGAAGAAGTCGGATTACGGCGCGTTAGCCACCGCGGCAGGTGGCGTCCAGATCACGTCCTTGATGCTCAAGGGCTTGGGGATCAATTTGAGTTGGTAGAAGCTGTCGGCGATATTCTGCTGGGCCGCGATCACTTGCGGGGTCAGAAACAGCGCACCGTAGCCTTGGCGTTTGACCGAGGTAAGCGTGATGTCCGCCGGCAGGCCGAGCAGCGGCGCAACTTGATCGGTGACTTCCTGCGGGTTGGCCTTGGACCACTCGCCCACGGCACGCACTTCTTCCACCAGCGCCTTGATCACGTCGGGGTGTTGTTCGGCGTAGGGTTTGGTCGCCAGGTAGAACTGATGGTTGTCGGCAATACCGGTGCCGTCACGCAGGGTGCGCGCCTGCAGTTGTTTCTCGGCGGCGGCCTGGTACGGGTCCCAGATCACCCACGCATCCACACTGCCCCGCTCGAACGCCGCGCGGGCATCGGCGGGCGGCAGGAATACGGTCTGCACGTCGGTGTATTTCAGGCCGGCCTCCTCCAGGGCGCGCACCAGCAGGTAGTGCACGTTGGAGCCTTTGTTGAGCACGATTTTCTTGCCCTTGAGCTCGGCGACCGATTTGATCGGTGAGTCTTTGGGCACCAGGATCGCTTCACTGCTCGGCGCCGGCGGCTCGTAGGCCACGTAGAGCAGATCGGCACCTGCAGCCTGGGCGAAGACCGGCGGGGTTTCGCCGGTCACACCGAAGTCGATGGAGCCGACATTCAGCCCTTCGAGCAACTGCGGGCCGCCGGGAAACTCAGTCCACTGCACCTGCACGCCTTGGGCGGCCAGGCGTTTTTCCAGGGTGCCCTTGGCCTTGAGCAGGACCAGGGTGCCGTATTTCTGATAGCCGATCCGCAGGGGCTCGGCGGCGTGAGCTTGAACAATGGCGCCGAAGGACACGGCCGCAGCAAACAGTGCGACCAGACCGCGACGCAAGATGACAGTGCGCATGGCGCTCTCTCCAAAATGCGATGAGGGGTTTTGGCTGCACCTGCTTGGCCGTTGGCGGCTGAGTAAGGTGAGTGTTTCCAGGTTTCAGGTGAGGCTTAAATGCTCCAGCGAGCACTCAACAAACGTTCATTTAACACATGCGGATCAAGCGGTTTTGGGCGACGGGCCATGGCGCTGTAAAGCGTGTCCAGCGCCTCGTGCAACCGCTGCTCGAGCACCGGCACCAATTGCGCCTGGGCGTTGCCTTCGCCATAGGCGATCTGGCTGTCTTCGGCAAAAATACCGTGGAGCAATTCCTGGGCCTTGAGCGCCGACAGCACCGGCTTCAACGCGTAGTCCACCGCCAGCATGTGCGCGATGCTGCCGCCAGTGGCCATCGGCAGCACCACCTTGTGGGCCAGGGCCCGTTCGGGCAGCAGGTCGAGCACGGTTTTCAACGCACCGGAGAAGGAGGCCTTGTACACCGGCGTGGCGATCACCAGACCGTCGGCATTGGCTACCTGCTCCAGCAGGTCGATGACCTTGGGGCTGTCGAACCGCGCGTGCAGCAGGTCTTCAGCCGGGAAGTCCCGTATCTGGTAACTCACTACTTCCACGCCTTTGTGTTGCAGCCACTGACGGGTTTTTTCCAGCAAGACCCCGGAGCGGGAGCGCTGGCTGGGACTGCCTCCTAGTGTTACGACCAACATGCAGGAATTCCTTGAGCAGGTGTCGGCGGTTCGCTGTGTGGCGATGGCGCCAAGATGGAACAGACCTTATCAGCTGATTCATATATCTATAAATCTTATTTTTTCATTTGTTTATTCCATAAAAACATATAGGCCCTATCAATCGCCAGGCGAAAAAAAAGGCCGTGGAAACGGCCTGAAAACCCCTG
The DNA here is from genome assembly GCF_026410085.1 of Pseudomonas quebecensis. Classification (NCBI taxonomy): domain Bacteria; kingdom Pseudomonadati; phylum Pseudomonadota; class Gammaproteobacteria; order Pseudomonadales; family Pseudomonadaceae; genus Pseudomonas; species Pseudomonas quebecensis. The sequence goes on along the minus strand of NZ_CP112866.1, from coordinate 5,616,272 downwards.
CTTTGATTCAGTTACAGATGCGGTGCATCGACGGTGGGAGGGGGGTTGCCCCCGAGGCGATATCCGCGTTAACGATTGGGCTGCGGGGTAAGCCGCAGGTACGGCTTCACTGCGCGATAGCCTTTTGGAAAGCGTTTCTTGATCTCGTCTTCGTCCTTGAGCGACGGCACGATCACCACTTCATCACCGTCCTGCCAGTTGGCGGGGGTGGCGACCTTGTGGTTGTCGGTCAGCTGCAGCGAGTCGATTACCCGTAGGATTTCATGGAAGTTGCGCCCGGTACTGGCCGGGTACGTGATGGTCAGGCGAATCTTTTTGTTCGGGTCGATGACAAACAACGAGCGCACGGTGAGGGTGTCGCTGGCATTGGGGTGGATCAAATCGTAGAGGTCCGAGACCTTGCGGTCGGCGTCGGCCAGGATCGGGAAGTTGACGGTGGTGTGCTGGGTTTCGTTGATGTCTTCGATCCACTTGTGGTGTGAGTCCACCGGGTCGACCGACAGCGCGATGGGTTTGACGCCACGCTGGGCGAACTCGTCCTTGAGCTTGGCGGTAAAACCCAGCTCGGTGGTGCATACCGGCGTGAAGTCGGCCGGGTGGGAGAACAACACACCCCAGCTATCGCCCAGCCACTCGTGGAAACGAATCTTGCCGGCGCTGGAATCCTGCTCGAAGTCGGGGGCGATATCGCCCAGTCTTAGGCTCATGGTGTGGCTCCTGATGAGTGCTTATGGAGGCCACTGTGCATGGGTCGTGAATATTTTAAAAAGAATAAATATCGATTTATCTAGACGATAAAGGAATATTAAAAATCGTTCATTGGACGCTGAAACGGGCGCAGGGCACCATCGGTTTCAAGGTTCGAGAAGGCCTTGAGACGCTGTAAAAGAGGGGTTCAGGAAGGGCTTACGGGGGTGAGCCCGACTTGAAAGGCAACACACCTTGCCCGGCGTTGCGCCGGGCAAGGTTTTACGCAGTTACTTGAACGCGTAGGTGTAGCTGACGATTACACGATTTTCGTCCTGGTCGCGCGCGGCGGCAACATCGTTGCGCCACATAGCGTTTTTCCAGGCCACGCCGACGTTCTTGAACGGGCCTTCCGGCACCACGTAGGCAACAGTGATATCGCGCTCCCACTCGGACTGGCCGGTGAACTCTGCACGGCTACCGTTAACGGTGTCGATGTCAGTACCTTTGAGGTACACGACGCCCGCTGTCAGGCCAGGCACGCCGACCTTGGCGAAGTCATACGCGTAGCGAGCCTGCCAGGTGCGTTCGCCGGCACGGGCGAACTTGGCGATCTGCATGTCGGTGGTGATGTAAGCCGACGAACCGTCGCCCTGGTTCAGCCAAGGGAAGTCGCTGCTACCGTTGCTGACCTGATAACCACCACCGAAGGTGTGACCACCCAGGGTGTACAGGAACAGGCCGCTGTACAGGTTGTTATCGACCTTGCCGCGACCGGAGTTCACGCCGCTGTAGTTGCCCGAGGAGAAATAGGCCGACTCGTTGCCGTTCTTGCCGTCATCGGTGCTGTGGAAGTAGCGCAGGTCGGATTTCAACACGCCCGGGCCGATTGCCCAGTTGTGAGTCAGACCCAGGAAGTGCTGCTTGTAGAAGTCTTCCAGATTGCCGTAGTAGTACTGGGCAGTCAGGTCCTTGGTGATCTTGTAGTCACCACCGGCATAGTAGAACTTGTTGCTGTCACGCCAGTTGGCGCCACGGGAGTTGGCACCGGAGATCGACAGGTTGTCGACGTTGCTGGAGTTACGACCTTTGGCTTTTTCGATCTGACCGGCAACCAGAGTCAAATCCTTGATGTCGTTGGTGGTGATCTGGCCACCCTGGAAGGTCTGCGGCAGCAGACGACCGTCGTTGGTCACGATGACCGGCAGCTTGGGCTGCAGAGTCCCCAGCTTCAGTTCGGTCTGGGAAATCTTGGCCTTGGCGGTCAGGCCCAGGCTCGAGTAGTTATCAACGGCTTCGCCGTTGGACTTGCTCGGGAACACAGTGCCACCGTAGGAAGAGGCAGTAGCACCGTTGGTGCCGCCACCGGAATCCAGGCGAACGCCCAGCAGGCCGATAGCATCAAGACCGAAGCCTACGGTGCCTTGGGTGTAACCGGAGATGAAACGCAGGTCGAAGCCTTGGCCCCATTCTTCCTGCTTGCTTTGAACACCGGCGCGCTTGTTGGCAGCAGAGCCAGCAGCCGAATCACGGTTGTCGGTGTTGATGTAAAAGTTACGCAGACCCAGGGTTACTTTACTGTCATCGATGAAACCAGCAGCGCCTGCTTGCTGAGCGATTGCGCCCAGGGCTACAGCCAGTGCCAAGGTGGACTTCTTCATGTACCGCTCCTCTCGTTTCTAATTTTTGTAGTTCTTAGGTCTCGGGTCTGACGCCCTCGATCCACAGATGCGCGATTAGCGCCAGATAGTGACTACCAAGTCAATCGTAACCTAGTGTGTCTACTACCTTCGTCTAACCACCGTTGATTTGGTCCCTGCAGGGTAATGAGTTTTTCATACACCCAAAAAGAATTGTTTCATTCTTTTTCATACAATTTCGGAATAAGCCATAACGTAGATCGGGCAGGTCAGGATAGACCAACCTTCCTAAAAGTTAATTCCTAAAGGGTATTTGTTTCCCACTTTTAAGATCATCGAACGCAGGTCTAAAGCCGCGTACGTCACGTACGATCAAAAAAGCGACGCCATGATGGCCAAACGCATATCCTCCCGTCAATTTGTTACAGTTTTTGTATCGGAATAGTTTCTTTTGATGACAAGCCTGCCAAGGCTCATAGGCCGATGCACCTGTCGTCACGCGTTCTATCTCTGCTCGCGCTCAGCGTATCGGCCTGATTCAACGGTTCTGAAGGGGGTGGTGTCGTTTGCCGGAGCACAAACAGGACGGGAGACAGGAAAAGGGTAGGAGCGCGTTCGCTCCTACCTTGGGAGAGGATTAGCTAGAGGGCCTTTTCGAAAATCTTCGAATTACGCTGGTAGTTGTACAACGAGGCGCGGGCGGACGGCAGGCGATCGACGCTGCTCGGCACAAAGCCCCGTTCGCGAAACCAGTGGGCGGTGCGAGTGGTGAGCACGAACAAGGTCTTCAAACCCTGCGCCCGGGCCCGGGTTTCGATGCGCTCAAGCAGCTCATCACCGCGCCCGCCGTGGCGGTACTCGGGGTTCACCGCCAGGCACGCCAGCTCACCGGCATCCGAATCGGCGATCTGATACAGCGCCGCGCAGGCGATGATCATGCCTTCGCGCTCCACCACGCTGAACTGCTCTATTTCACGCTCCAGCACTTCCCGCGAACGACGCACCAGAATGCCCTGCTCTTCCAACGGGCTGATCAAATCGAGCAAGCCGCCGACGTCTTCAATCGCCGCCTCGCGTACCAGTTCGAATTGCTCCTGAGCCACCAGCGTACCGCCACCGTCTCGGGTGAACAGCTCGGTGAGCAACGCGCCATCTTCGGCGTAGCTGACGATATGGCTGCGCCCTACCCCGCCCCGACAAGCCTGCGCCGCTGCGTCGAGCAACTCGGCCTGGTAGTTGCTGCTGCCCAGACGCTGCAAATGCGCCGGCACTTGCTGCGGGCGCAACTCACGCACCAGGCGCCCATGTTCGTCGATCAATCCAAGATCGGCACCGAACAGCAGCAACTTATCCGCCCCCAGGTCGATGGCGGCGCGGGTAGCGACATCTTCACAGGCCAGGTTGAAGATCTCCCCGGTCGGCGAGTAACCCAGCGGCGAGAGCAATACGATCGAGCGCTCGTCGAGCAGCCGATTGATGCCCTTGCGGTCGACCCGGCGCACTTCGCCGGTATGGTGGTAGTCCACGCCTTCGAGCACGCCGATGGGACGCGCGGTCACCAGGTTGCCGCTGGCCACGCGCAGGCGCGAGCCCTGCATGGGCGATGAGGCCATGTCCATCGACAGGCGCGCTTCGATGGCGATACGCAGATGGCCGACCGCATCGATCACGCACTCCAGGGTGGCGGCATCGGTGATGCGCATACCTTCGTGGTATGCCGGGGTAAGGCCGCGCGCTTCAAGGCGCGCTTCGATCTGTGGGCGCGAACCGTGCACCAGCACCAGGCGCACGCCCAGGCTGTGGAGCAGTACCAGGTCGTGGACGATATTGCCGAAGTTGGGATGGTCCACACCGTCGCCAGGCAACATGACCACAAAGGTGCAGTCACGATGGGCATTGATGTAAGGGGAAGCATGACGAAGCCAATTGACGTATTCGGGCATAACACCTGGGCCTGTAATAAAAAGCAGCCAAAAAAGGATGAATCGTGAAAGCGCACGGCGGGCTGATGGTTATCGTCGGAACAGGCTTGGCGACACGCTCACTCTCCTTCTATGTACGAACAGGCAGGGGTTAATTTATGCAGGTTTGAGGCAGTAATGTTCGATCAATCCGCGCAATAGACGCACTGTAGGCGTCAAGCGTGACATTTCGAGGTATTCGCCCGGCTGGTGCGCACAGGCGATATCGCCAGGGCCGAGCACCAGGGTTTCACAACCAAGGCGCTGAAGATAAGGCGCTTCGGTGCCGAACGCTACTGCTTCGGCACGATGACCGGTCAAACGTTCCGCGACCCGCACCAGCTCGGCGTCTTCCGGCTGCTCGAATGGCGGCACGGCGGGAAACAGCGGCGCATAGTCGATCTTGACCTGATGGCGCTCGGCCAGGGGTTGGAGCTTCTGCCGGATGGCGTTGCGCAACACCTCAGGGTCCATGCCGGGCAGGGGTCGCAGGTCGAACTCCAGGGAGCACTGGCCACAGATGCGGTTGGGGTTGTCACCGCCGTGGATACAGCCGAAGTTCAGGGTCGGTTGCGGCACGCTGAATTGCGCGTTGCGGTATTCGCGCTGCCAGGCCAGGCGCAGGCCGCGCAATTCACCGATGGCATCGTGCATGGCCTCGAGGGCGCTGTGACCGAGACTGGGGTCCGACGAATGACCGCTGCGACCGAGGATGTCGATGCGCTCCATCATCACGCCTTTATGCAGGCGGATCGGCTTGAGACCGGTCGGCTCGCCGATCACCGCTGCACGACCCAGGGGGCGACCGGCTTCGGCCAGCGCTCGCGCACCGGACATGGAGCTTTCTTCATCGCAGGTGGCGAGGATCAGCAATGGCTGCCTGAACGGTTGATCCAGCAGTGGCAACACAGCCTCAATGATCAGGGCGAAAAAGCCCTTCATGTCGCAACTGCCCAATCCTACCCAGCGGCCGTCAACTTCCGTCAGCGTGAGCGGGTCGGTTTTCCACAACGCGGGGTCATACGGCACGGTGTCGCTATGACCGGCCAGCACCAGGCCGCCGGGGCCGCTGCCGAAACTGGCAAGCAGGTTGAATTTGCCGGGGCTGACGGTCTGGATGTCGATGGCGAAACCCAGGTCGCCCAGCCAGCCGGCAAGCAGATCGATTACCGGGCGGTTGGTCTGATCCAGGGACGCCTGGGTGCAACTGACCGACGGCGCGGCGATCAACGCGGCGAACTGCTCTTTCATGGACGGCAACGGCATACACGGTCTCCCCACTTCCCGGATGAGCCTCACTATAGAGGCATCTGCACGACACAATAAACCGTTGCGGCGCGTTGCCGGGCTCAGTCCTGTACACTGCACGACCTTGGCAGCCACTCTTTTCCCCGGCTGCGCTCCCGATCCTGGATTTTCCGGCCATGCAGAAAGAAACCGAAATCAAGCTCCGCGTCAGCCGCGAAACACTCGCCGCGCTGCGTGAGCACCCGCTACTGAAAAAACGCAACAAAAGTGGCTGGGAACGCCGTGAGTTGATGAACCAATATTTCGATACCCCCGAGCGCGACCTGGCCCAGGCCAAAGTCGCCCTGCGTCTGCGCAAGGACGGTGACGACATCATTCAGACCCTCAAGACCCGCGGCCAGAGCGTCGCCGGCTTGTCGGAACGCAATGAGTACAACTGGGACTTGCCCAAAGCCAAGCTCGACGTGAAGAAACTCGACGGCGAGTGCTGGCCCGAGCAATTGGCCGAGCTGGACAAAAAGACCCTCAAGCCAATCTTCACCACCGATTTCGTGCGCGAGCGCGCCGAAATCGCCTGGGGCCGTGGCAAGGCCAAAGTGGTGATCGAAGCCGCCCTGGACCTGGGCCACGTAGTGGTCGGCAAGCAGAAAGAAGAGATCTGTGAGCTGGAACTGGAGCTACGCGAAGGCGAACCGGCGGCGCTGCTGGAACTGGCCGCCGAGCTGGCCGCCACCCTGGCACTGATGCCGTGTGACATCAGCAAGGCCGAGCGCGGCTATCGTCTCTACGACGCCAGCAGTTACTCCCTGAGCCTGCCGGCACCGCAGTTGCACGCCGAAATGCCCTTGGACGACGCCTTTGCCGCCATCCTGTGGCACCTGCTCGGCAGCAGCCAGCGCCTGGCTGAGCAGTACCGCTTCAATGGCCATTGGCGCCTGCTGCAGGAATGGGTCGACAACCTCGGCGAACTGCGCGCCCTGGTCGGCAGCCTCGGCCAGGCTGCGCCCCGCCAATCCACCAGCGAACTGCGCACTGCGCTGGATGCGCTGTTGGAAGACTGGCGCCCGCTGGTACAAGCCGGCGACGACGATGAAGACATCCGCAAGGCCGCGCCGGAGCAATTCGCCGAAGAATTGGACGACGTACGCTGGGGCCTGTTTTCACTCAACACCTCGCGCTGGCTGATGGCCCGCACCTGGACCGCCAACCGCAACGTGCGTGGCAACCGCCAGGGCGCCGCGCAAATCGCCAATTGGCTGCCGCGCCTGCTGGCCGACGACGCCGTCGCCTTGCAACTGCAGCGCTACCAGCAGCAGCCGGAAGACCTGGCCGAGCAACTGCCGCGCATCGAACGCATCCAGGCCTGGCTGCACCACGCCCGCCATGTGCTGGATATTCCGGAACTGGATCGTTTGTACGGCGAGCTGAACAAGCTGGCGCAACTGGCCAATCAGCCGATCACCGATGAATCGCTGGATGCGCGGATGCACCAGGCGATTGCGGTGTATCAGAACCGCGCGTGGAAGACCCTGTTGCGCCTGTAGTCAGCAAAGGCCCGATAAGCTCTACGCACATCTTGAAAGCTGAAAATAACTCCGTGGTGAGCAGGCTTGCCCCGCGCTGGGCAAGCCTGCTCATCACAAGTACGCAAAACGAGCCGCTCTTGATCGTGCTGGTGTAACGCTGGATACCTCTGCCTCGATAAGGCGAGGCCGGTCAGCGCAATACTGGCAGGCTGGTGGTCGATTTGATTTCAGACAGCGCCACAATCGAATTGACCTCCTGGATCCCCGGTACCATCGACAGCTTCTCGAAGAAAAACCGCTCGTACGCCTCGATATCCGACGTCACGATGCGCAGCAGGAAATCCACCGCCCCCATCAGCACGTAACACTCCAGCACTTCGGGAAAGCCGCGAATCGACTCGGTGAATTCAGTGAAGTTGGAGCGGCCGTGGGCGTTGAGTTTGACCTCGGCGAATATCTGCGTGTTAAGGCCGATTTTCTTGCGGTCCAGCAACGTCACCTGGCTGCGGATTACTCCTTCCTCCTTAAGCCGTTGAATGCGCCGCCAGCACGGCGACTGGGACAAGCCCACCTGTTCGGCAATCTGCGCGCTGGAGAGCGAAGCGTCCTCTTGCAGCAACGCTAGAATGCGTCGGTCGTAGACATCCAGTTCATTTTGCATAGAAATACCTGATTCACCGCCATTCTTGAATTGATCTCGCTTAATAGTCGGCAGTAACCCGTATCTTAGATAAGAAATCTCCGTTAACGCATGTAAAAATTTCTGCGTCGAATCTGGAGCAAGAGCATGCACACCATCGAAGCCACCCCCTCGCTTACCCGCGTCGATGCATGGGCCGCCAACAGCCCCCACTGCCGCGCCCATTACCAGATCGTTGCCGAGGCTGAACCCGATGTGTTGTGCCGGGTGCTCAACTACTATGCCCTGCAGTTTCTGACGCCGGCGCAGGTCACGGTGAGTCGAGAAAAAGAGCTGCTGAATATCGAGATCGTGCTGGATGGCCTGAGCTGGCATCGGGCCCAGGTGATCGGTGAAAAGATTCGAAACCTGATCAGCGTCTGTTCGCTGGATGTATGGGCCATTGATGCCACGGGCCCCGGCGTACAGGTGGCGGTTGCCGGGTAAAAACCTGCAACACAGGCGGGCGGGAAGAAAGTCAGGGGCTGACTAGCCTGGGAGAACATCCAAGGTTGCCCAGGAACCCCTCATGGCTATTGATCACCGATTGAAGCTGCATTCGTTGCTGCCGGCCTTGCTCGAACGAGGGCTGATCTCGCCCGATATCGCGCGTCGCTTGTCGGCGCTGCCAGACGATAATGCCCAGCATCCCTTGGAACGCATCGCGGAACATGGCCCGGGCCTGGAGCTTTTGACCCAGTGGCTGGCCGAGCAGGCCGGGCAAGCCTATCTGCGCATCGACCCACTGAAGATCGATGTCGCGACAGTCGTGCCGCTGATGTCCCATACGTTTGCCCAGCGCCACGGCATCCTGGCCGTGGCCATGGATGGGCTGACGGTCACCGTCGCCAGCGCGCAGCCCTACGTGACTTGTTGGGAGGCGGGGCTGGCACAGGTGCTCAAGCGTTCGATTACCCGCGTTGTCGCCAACCCTCAGGCAATTCAACGGTATATAGGCGAGTTCTATCGACTGACGAAGTCGGTGAGCAGGGCTGATCAAAACGTCATCGGGCCTGCCCCTTTCGATCTGCTCAACCTCGGCGCCAGCGATCAGGAGCCGGACGCCAACGATGCGCACATCGTCACGATCGTCGATTGGCTTTTGCAGTACGCCTTTGCCCAGCGGGCCAGCGATATCCATATAGAGCCGTGTCGGGATCAGGGCCGGGTACGCTTTCGCATTGACGGGCTGCTGCATGATGTCTATCAATTCCCGCCCCAGGTCGCGGTGGCCGTGGTCAGCCGCCTCAAGAGCCTGGGCCGCATGAATGTGGCGGAAAAACGTAAACCCCAGGATGGTCGGGTAAAAACCAAAAGCCCGGCGGGTACCGAAATCGAGCTGCGCCTGTCGACCTTGCCCACGGCCTTCGGCGAAAAACTGGTGATGCGGATTTTCGATCCCCAGGTGCTGCTCAAGGATTTTGACCAGTTGGGCCTATCGGATGAAGACCAGCGGCGCTGGCACGCCATGACACGCCAGACCAGCGGGATCATCCTGGTCACGGGCCCTACGGGCTCGGGCAAGACCAGCACCCTCTACACCACGCTCAAACAACTGGCGACCCGAGAAATCAACCTGTGCACGGTTGAAGACCCGATCGAGATGGTGGAGCCGGCGTTCAACCAGATGCAGGTCCGGCACAATATCGACCTGACCTTTGCCAGCGGTATTCGCGCCTTGCTGCGTCAGGACCCGGACATCATCATGATCGGTGAGATCCGCGACCACGAAACCGCGGAAATGGCCATCCAGGCCGCGTTGACCGGGCATCTTGTGCTGTCCACCCTGCACACCAACGACGCGCCCAGCGCCATCAGCCGGCTGCAGGAGTTGGGCGTTGCACACTATTTGATCAAGGCCACCTTGCTTGGGGTGATGGCGCAGCGCCTGGTACGGGTGTTATGCCCCCAGTGCAAGCGCGTGGAACATGACCGCCATGAAGCCGTGGGGTGTGCGGACTGCCGCCACAGCGGCTACCACGGGCGCGCCGGGATCTACGAGATCATGGTGCTGGATGAATCGCTCAAAACGCTTATTACCCCCGAAGCCGACGTGCTGGCGCTGCGCCGTGCAGCGATAGGGCAAGGAATGTGCAGCTTGCGCATGGCTGGCATGCAGAAGGTCATGAGCGGCCACACAACGCTGGCTGAGGTGCTGCGGGTGACGCCAGCAGATTCAGTAACAAATCCCTAATGGGTAACCCCGGGAAACCGTTCTTATCGGTGACAACCCCGTTACAATCGGCCGTACGTCGCGCCACTGACATCATCAGATAGGGAATCGCCATGCAAATCGGAACCGTACTGCTGCTTTTTGTAGGATTGGCCATCGCCATTCTGTTCATGGGCTTCAAGGTCGTGCCCCAGGGCTATCAATGGACAGTCGAGCGTTTCGGTCGCTATACCAATACTCTCAAGCCCGGCCTGAATATCATCATTCCGGTCATGGATCGCATCGGCCGCAAGATCAACGTGATGGAGAGCGTGCTGGATATCCCGCCGCAGGAAGTCATCACCGCCGACAACGCCACCGTGCAGATCGATGCCGTGTGCTTTTTCCAGGTGGTCAATACGGCCCAGGCGGCTTACGAGGTCAACAACCTCGAACATGCCATTCGTAACCTGCTGCAAACCAATATCCGTACCGTACTCGGCTCGATGGAACTCGACGCCATGCTCAGCCAACGCGACGGCATCAATGAAAAACTGCTGAAGACCGTGGACGAAGCCACCGCGCCCTGGGGCATCAAGATCACCCGCATCGAAATCAAAGACATCAGCCCGCCTGCCGACCTGATGGCCGCGATGTCCGGCCAGATGAAAGCCGAGCGGATCAAGCGCGCGCAAATTCTTGAGGCCGAAGGGTTGCGAGCATCGGCGATCCTCACCGCAGAAGGTAAAAAGCAGGCCCAGATCCTGGAAGCCGAAGGTAGCCGGCAAGCGGCATTCCTTGAATCCGAAGCCCGCGAACGTCAGGCCGAAGCGGAAGCACGGGCAACCCAAGTGGTGTCGGAGGCCATCGCCTCGGGCAACGTGCAGGCGGTCAACTACTTCGTCGCGCAAAAGTACATCGACGCCCTGGGCAAACTGGCCTCGGCCAACAACAGCAAAGTCATCCTGATGCCACTTGAAGCCAGCCAGGTGATCGGTGCGGTCGGCGGCATCGGCGAGATCGTCAAAGCAACGTTCGATAACAAAAAGGGCTGAGGCCATCGCCATGTGGGATTTCCTGCTGCACCTGTCGTTTTGGGATTGGCTGGCTTTGGGCACAGTGCTGTTGATTCTTGAAGTTTTCGGCGCCGGCGGGTACCTGTTGTGGATGGGCATCGCAGCGGCTGCCGTGGGCGTAATCAAGTTTTTGGTTCCGCCGCTGGGCCTGGAATGGCAATTGCTGCTGTTTGCCGTGTTGTCGATATTGACCGCTGTTTACTGGTGGAAACGCCAACGCAGCAGCGCCAAGGCCAGCGACCAACCGGGATTGAATGAGCGCGGCTCAGAACTGGTCGGTCGCACGTTCGTGGTACACCAGGCGATTGTGGATGGACGAGGCAAGGTGAAAGTCGGGGATGGCGTGTGGATGGTGAGCGGCCCCGATTGCCCTGTAGGCACTCAAGTGCGCGTGATTGCCCAGGAAGGCGTGGTGTTGAAGGTTGAAACTGTTTAGTCAGTGACGGAACTCGTTTGGATAAATTACGATCCAAACGTACAGATCACCCACCCGGAGTCACCCATCATGCGTCTCAAATATGCTGTCGCAACCCTCGCTGTGCTTTCCCTCCCTGTCGGTTCAGCCATGGCCGACAGTTTCTGGCGCAACGTCATCTCCTCAGGTGCTACCACCGGCTCGACGTACCTGACCTTCAAGGATCACAAGCTGGTGGTCGCCGCGCAAGACGATGCTGGTAGCTTTGTTGCGAGCGACGGCGGTATCCGTGGCCCGTATCTGGAAGCCGCAATGCAGAAAGTCCGCGCCGACAACCCAGGCCTGCAAGCCACGGATATGGAACTGGCCAACGCCATCCTCGCGAAGAATGCCGTCACCGAGTAATAGCCTCTCGCTGAAAAATGCCGCTTTTGAAGCGGCATTTTTTTGCCCGCACGGTGACGATTCATTCACAGGCGACAGGCTATATTCAGTCGAGCCGTGCCACCATGCCCGTGCTGACAAGCCTCACCACCATCGCCAATTTGAACGGATGCCGTCATCGTCATGAGCCAACAGCCTTTCCTGCCGTTTTCCAAGCCCACCATCGATGAGGCCACCATCTCGGCGGTAGGCGACGTCCTGCGCTCGGGCTGGATCACCAGCGGGCCGAAGGTGCAGGCGTTCGAGGCGCAGCTGTCGGAATACTTTGGCGGCCGACCGGTGCGCACGTTCAACTCCGGCACCTGCACCATGGAGATTGCCTTGCGCATCGCCGGCATCGGGCCGGGCGATGAAGTTATCACCACGCCGATCTCCTGGGTCGCCACGGCCAACGTTATTCTGGAAGTCGGCGCCACACCGGTGTTTGCCGATATAGACCCTGTCACCCGTAATATCGACCTGGCCCAAGTGGAAGCCGCCATCACCCCACGCACCAAGGCGATCATTCCTGTCTACCTGGCCGGCCTGCCGCTGGACATGCCGATGCTTTACGCACTGGCCAACAAGTACAACCTGCGCATCGTCGAAGACGCCGCCCAGGCGTTGGGTTCCAGCTGGGACGGCGAGCGCATTGGCGCCACCGGGGATTTCGTGTCGTTCAGTTTCCAGGCAAACAAGAACATCACCTCTTCCGAGGGCGGTTGCCTGGTGTTGAACAATGCCGAAGAGGCGCGTCTGGCCGAAAAATACCGCCTGCAAGGCGTTACGCGTACTGGCTTCGACGGCCTGGACGTGGACGTACTGGGCGGTAAATTCAATATGACTGACATTGCCGCCGCCATTGGGCTGGGACAATTCGCTCATATCGAGCAGATCACTGCCCATCGCCAGAATCTTGCGCGTCACTACTTCAACTGTTTTGGCAGTGACTTCGAAGAAAAGTACGGCGCTCAACTGCCGCCGGCCGACTTCGAAAACAGCAACTGGCACCTGTTCCAACTCGTACTGCCGGAACGCCAGGACGGTTTGCCCGCCCGCGCCACGTTCATGGAAAAAATGCAGGCTCTGGGCGTCGGCATTGGCTACCACTACCCGCCGATCCACCTGCTGAGCCTGTATCGGGCGCAGGGATTCAAGGAAGGCATGTTCCCGGTGGCGGAAAAGGTCGGGCGCTTGATCGTGTCGCTGCCGATGTTCACGGCGATGACGGAGGCGGATGTGGAGCGGTCGGTGGCGGCGGTAAAAGCAGTGTTGACGGCGAGCTGAACACTTGCGGTTCAATGTGGGAGGGAGCAAGCCCGCTCCCACATGGGCCTCGCGTTTATTCGCCGATGGCGGCTTTGTAGCCGGCAGCATCCAGCAGCTTGTCCAACTCAGCCGCGCTGCTTGGCTTGAGCTTGAAGATCCAGGCACCGTATGGGTCAGAGTTCAGCAGTTCAGGGCTACCGCTCAATTCCTCATTGACGGCGATTACTTCACCTGCAATCGGGGCGTAGATATCCGAAGCCGCTTTCACAGACTCAACCACCCCAGCCTGGTCTCCCGCCCCGAACGTGGCGCCGACCTCAGCCAACTCAACAAACACCACATCTCCCAACGCTTCCTGGGCATGATCGGAAATCCCGACGGTAACAGTACCGTCAGCTTCCAGACGGGCCCATTCATGACTCTCGGCAAAACGCAGGTCGGCTGGGATATTGCTCATTGTCTGTGTCCTCAAGAAGAAATGTCAGCGGCCATTTGCCCGCCGGAATAGTTAGATCAAGGTCTTGCCATGGCGTACGAAGGTCGGTTTGACCACTCGAACCGGGTACCACTTGCCGCGGATTTCCACTTCGGCCCGATCGGCAGTCGCCGCCGGTACACGCGCCAGGGCAATGGATTTGCTCAGCGTAGGAGAGAAACTACCACTGGTGATCTCCCCTTCGCCAACATTGGCGATACGAACCACCTGATGAGCGCGTAAAACCCCACGTTCCTCCAGCACCAGCCCCACCAGTTTGGACTGCACACCCGCCGCCAGCTCTGCTTGCAGCGCAGTACGGCCGATGAAATCGCGCTCGGCAGGCTCCCAGGCGATGCTCCAGGCCATGTTGGCCGCCAGGGGCGAAACATTTTGGTGGATATCCTGGCCGTACAGGTTCATGCCAGCCTCCAGACGCAGGGTGTCCCGAGCGCCCAGACCGATAGGTGAAATACCGGCGCCCACCAGGTCGTTGAAAAAACCCGGCGCCTGATCGGCAGGCAGGACAATTTCCAGGCCGTCTTCGCCGGTATACCCAGTGCGAGCGATAAACCAATCGCCGTCGGCCTGGCCTTCAAAAGGCATGAGTTGATGGATCAGGGTGCCGCGCGACTGGGTTACCAACTCTGCAATCTTGTGGCGCGCATTGGGGCCCTGGATGGCCAACATCGCCAGTTCCGGGCGCTCATTGAGGTGCGCCTGATAGTTACCCAGTTGTGCCTGCATCCAGGCCATGTCCTGGTCGCGGGTGGCGGCGTTGACCACCAGCCGGTAACCGGCCTGGGTGCGGTAGACGATCATGTCGTCCACCACCCCGCCCTGCTCATTGAGCATGGCGCTGTACAACGCACGGCCGCAGCCATGCAAACGATCGACGTCATTGGCCAGCAGATGCTGGAGCCATTCCTTGGCCTGGGGGCCTGTGACATCGATCACGGTCATATGAGATACATCGAACACCCCGCAGTCGCGTCGCACCTGATGGTGTTCTTCAACTTGCGAGCCGTAATGCAAAGGCATATCCCAACCGCCAAAATCGACCATTTTCGCGCCGAGGGCGAGATGCAGGTCATACAGAGGCGTACGCTGTCCCATGGGTTTCTCCTTCCGGGCTTGGCGAAGGTGCGCAGCGTTGCCAAACGCGCTGGAAGCCTTGAATGACAAGGACTGCAGTCACGCTAAGCGCGCCGATCCGAAGGATGGACCGCACCGAATGCCGCGCATTGTAGCCGCAAGCCGTAGGACTGGCACCTAACCGATTTGTCGCGCCGAGCGTCGGATCAGCCCGATGACCGGCAGCAACCCCACCAGTACCAGCGTCAATGCCGGCAGGGAGGCGCGCGCCCACTCCCCTTCGCTGGTCATTTCAAAGATCCGCACCGCCAACGTATCCCAGCCGAACGGGCGCATCAGCAGGGTCGCGGGCATTTCCTTGAGCACATCGACAAACACCAGCAGCGCCGCGCTCAAGGCGCCGGGAAGCAACAGAGGCAGATACACTTTGCAAAACAGTCGCGGACCGCTCACGCCCAGACTGCGGGCGGCCTCCGGCAAAGATGGGCGGATTCGCCCTAGACTGTTTTCCAGCGGCCCATACGCGACCGCCAGGAATCGCACCAGATACGCCAACACCAACGCCAGCAGGCTGCCCAGCAGCAGCGGCTTGCCCGCGCCGCCCAGCCAGCCCGACAGCGGCACCACCAATTCGCGGTCCAGGTAGCTGAACGCCAACATGATCGACACTGCCAGCACCGATCCCGGCAAGGCATAGCCAACATTGGCCAGGCCGATCCCGGAGCGAATCGCTCGGGTCGGCGACAGGCGGTTGGCGAAAGCGAGCACTAATGCCACGGCTACGGTGATCAACGCCGCGATACCGCCGAGATACAGAGTGTGAACGATCAAGCCGGCGTAGCGCTCATCGAGGTCGAAGCGGCCGCGCTGCCAGAACCAGGCCACCAGTTGCAGTACCGGAATCACAAAGGCGCAGGCGAACACCAGGCCGCACCACGCGCTCGCGGCCGCCGCCTTGAACCCACGCAGGTGATACAACGCCTTACCTCGCGGTCGCTCGTTGCCGGGGCGGCTCGCGCCTCGCGCACGGCGCTCGCCGTAAAGCACCAGCATCACCACCAGCAGCAACAGGCTCGCCAACTGGGCTGCGCTGGACAGGCTGAAAAAGCCGTACCAGGTCTTGTAGATGGCCGTGGTGAAAGTATCGAAGTTGAACACCGAGACAGCACCGAAATCCGCCAGGGTCTCCATCAATGCCAAGGCCACACCTGCACCGATCGCCGGGCGCGCCATGGGAAGGGCTACGCGCCAGAACGCTTGCCAGGGCGACTGGCCCAGCACCCTAGCGGCTTCCATCAAGCCCTTGCCCTGGGCCAGGAACGCCGTACGTGCCAGCAGGTAGACGTAGGGATAGAACACCAGCACCAACACGACAATCACGCCACCGGTCGAACGCACCCGTGGCAGGCGCAACCCCATACCGAACCACTCGCGCAGCAGCGTCTGCACGGGGCCGGAAAAGTCCAGAAGGCCGACGAACACGAAGGCCAGCACGTACGCCGGGATGGCGAAGGGCAGCATCAACGCCCAGTCGAGCCAGCGCCGGCCAGGGAACTCACAGAGGCTGGTCAGCCAGGCCAGGCTGACGCCCAGCAGCGTCACGCCCACGCCGACACCCAGCACCAACGTCAGGGTATTGCCCAGCAGACGGGGCATCTGGGTGTCCCAGAGATGGGACCAGATTTGCGCGTCGATACTTTGCCAGGACAACACCAGCACGCTCAGCGGCAGCAGCACCAGGGCGGCAACGGTGAAGACCGGCAGGTACCAGCGACGTTGGGCAGGGTGGGCCAAAGGTGGGTTCTCGGTAATGAATATCTTGAAATCACCGCAACCCAATGTGGGAGGGGGCTTGCCCCCGATGGCAGCGGATCAGTCACTGATCAGTAGACTGACACTCTGACATCGGGGGCAAGCCCCCTCCCACAGTTAGATCTGCGGCGTCCTACAAATTGTACTTAGTTCCAGCCGGCGCGATCCATCAACCGAATGGCCTCTGCCTGACGCTTGCCCGCGACCTCCACCGGCAGGGTATCCGCGACGAACTTGCCCCAGGTCGCCACTTCGGCCGACGGCGGCACTGCCGGGTTGGCCGGGAACTCCTGGTTCACATCAGCGAAGATCTTCTGCGCTTCAGGGGTGGTCATCCACTCCACCAGGGCCTTGGCGGCTTCCGGGTGTGGCGCGTATTTGGTCAGGCCGATGCCCGACAGGTTCACGTGAACACCACGGTCGCCCTGGTTGGGCCAGAACAGTTTTACCGGCAGGTCCGGCTTCTGCTTGTGCAGCCGGCCGTAGTAGTAGGTGTTGACGATGCCCACATCGCACTGGCCGGCGTTGATAGCTTCCAGTACCGCAATGTCATCGGAGAACACGTCGGTGGAAAGGTTATTGACCCAGCCCTTGATGATTTCTTCGGTCCTGGCCGCGCCGTGGGTTTCGATCAGGGTAGCGGTCAGCGATTGGTTGTAGACCTTTTTCGCCGTGCGCAGGCACAGGCGGCCTTCCCACTGCTTGTCGGCCAGGGCTTCATAGGTGGTCAGGTCGGAGGGTTTGACCCGGTCGGTGGAGTAGGCGATGGTCCGCGCGCGCAGGCTCAAGCCGGTCCAGGCATGGGCCGATGAGCGGTATTGAAGGGGGATGTTCTTGTCGATCACCGCAGAGGTGAACGGTTGCAGGATGCCCATTTGCTCGGCTTGCCAGAGGTTACCGGCGTCGACGGTGAGCAGCAGGTCGGCGGTGGCGTTGTCGCCCTCGGCCTTGATGCGCTGCATCAGCGGGGCTTCCTTGTCGGTGATGAACTTGACCTTCACGCCGGTCTTCTGGGTGTAGGCATCGAACACTGGCTTGATCAGTTCGTCGATGCGCGAGGAGTAGACCACCACTTCGTCGGCAGCCTGCACGGCGCAGCTGCCGAACAGGGTGAGTGCCAGGGCAGTCAGAAGGCGCTTGGATGCCAACATAGGTGCGGTCTCTCATGAACGAAGGATCGCAAATGATAAGGACTCACATTTGCCGGCGCTCGGTAGAGGCGTTACCAGATGTTGCACGCCCCGTCAGGGCCTGGCCAACTCCGGCAAATCCCCGCTCAAGCCGAGGGCCTGGCGCACGAATAACGCCTTGGCTTGCGGCAGCCGGTCGACCATTTTCAGGCCCGCATTGCGCAACCAGCGCAGCGGCAATGGGTCGGCCTGGAACAGCCGCTCGAAGCCCTCCATCGACGCCATCAACGCCAGGTTGTGCGGCATGCGGCGCCGCTCGTAGCGGCTCAGTACTTTCTGGTCCGCCAGGCGCTCACCGCGCTCGGTGGCCGCCAGCAGCACCTCGGCCAGTACCGCCGCATCGAGAAAGCCCAGGTTCACGCCCTGCCCGGCCAGCGGGTGGATGACGTGGGCGGCGTCGCCTATCAGCGCCAGGCCTTCGGCCACGTAACGTTTGGCATGCCGCTGACGCAATGGCACGCAGACGCGCGGGTCAGCGCTCACCACGGTGCCCAGGCGCCCCTCGAATGCTCGCTCCAGTTCGCGGCAGAAGCTGTCTTCATCCAACGCCATCAAGCGTTCGGCTTCAGTCGGAGTGGTCGACCAGACAATCGAACACCAATCCTGCTGGCCGTCGCGCTCCAGCGGCAAGAATGCCAAGGGCCCGGTATCGGTGAAGCGCTGCCAGGCCGTACGCTGGTGCGGCTGGGTGCTGCGCACACTGGTGACGATAGCGTGGTGCAGGTAATCCCACTCACGAGTGGCGGTACCGGTGAGGCGGCGCACGGCGGAATTGGCGCCGTCGGCCGCCACCACCAGCGGTGCACGCAGCTTGCGGCCGTCGGCCAGGGTCAGCAGCCACTCATCGCCGGAGCGACGCATCTGTTCGAGTCGCGCATTGGCCAACAGGCCCAGGTCGCAGTCATGCAGGCGGTCGAGCAAGGCGTCCTGAACCACGCGGTTCTCGACGATATGCCCGAGCGCCTCGGCATGCACACTGGCCGCAGAGAAGTGGATCTGCCCGGTGCCGCTGCCGTCCCACACCTGCATCTGGCCATAGGGGCTGGCGCGACGTGAGACGATACCGTCCCACACGCCCAGTCGTTCGAGGATGCGCTGGCTGGCGGCGGACAACGCGCTTACACGAGGTTCGAAGGCCGCGTCACGGTCGAACGGCTTGACACTCAACGGGCTGCCATCGAGCAACAGCACCTGCAGGCCGCTGCCCTGCAACGCCAGCGCCAGGGCGCTTCCGACCATTCCGGCCCCGACAATCAGCACATCTGCGCGCATGTCCATGCTTTAAGCCTGTCTCACTGGCGGCTTGCGCCGCACATAAAGGGTTTTGTCGACCCGCGCCACCAGGGTGCCGGAGCCGTCATGAATCTGGACCTTAAGATGAGGCAGATATTTCTCGCCCCCTTCGGTCTGACGGCGCACCTCATCGAGCAGGGTGTCGTCGATAAAAAATTCGGCATACACCGGGCCTTTGCCCGGCGAGATGAAGTCGATGCTGGCGGCCTTGTCCCAGACAATGTAATCGCGCCCCAGGTTCTCCATGAGCATCAGCATGTAGAACGGATCGACCATCGAATACAGGCTGCCGCCGAACTGCGTCCCTACGTAGTTGCGGTTGTACCAGCCCAGGCCCATGCGCACTTTGACGTGCCGAAAGTCGGCGCTCATGTGCTGCACGCTGATACCCGCGCCCAGGTACGGCGGGTACACCGTCATGATCCAGCGCAACAGGCGCGCCTTGCCCAGGCGCTCTATCAGCCACTTACGCATCGGGGCGCGTGCCCAGGCCCATGGCCTGCCGGGCGAACCAGCGCTTGGCCGGTGGCAACAGATCCAGGCCCAACAGCCCCATGTTGCGACCCATCGCCACTAACGGTTGTGCACTGCCAAACAGCCGCGTGACCTGGTCGGAAAAGCCCACGGTGAGCGTCTGATCCATGCGCTGGCGGTCACGGTAGGCTTGCAACGTTGCCAGATCTCCCGGCACCGCCGGCCCGGCCAGCAAGGCTTCGGCCAAGGCGTGCGCGTCACGCAGGGACAGGTTGAAACCCTGCCCGGCAATCGGGTGCAGGCTGTGGGCGGCATTGCCGATGATGGCCAGGTGAGAGCGCACTTGCTCTTCGGCTTCCACCAATGTCAGCGGATACAAATGTCGCGCACCGACTTGCTTGAGGGTGCCCAGGCGATAGCCGAACACGCTCTGCAGTTCGCTGAGGAAACTGCGTTCGTCGAGATCGGCCAGGCGCTGGGCGTCCATCCCGACGCGCGTCCACACCAGTGCACAGCGGTTGTCCGGCAGCGGCAGCAAGGCCATCGGGCCATCATCGGTGAAGCGTTCGAAGGCTTCGCCGTTGTGAGCTTCACTCGGGGTGATGTTGGCGATCAGCGCACTCTGGTTATACGGTCGGGTTTTCACGCCGATGCCCAGTTGTTCGCGCAAACCGGAACGGCCGCCATCGGCCAGGATCGCCAGGTCGCACGCCAACTCGGTTTCATCGTCGAGGGTCAGGCGATAGCCGTCGGGCAGTGGCGTCATGCGCGTGACATGCGCCGGGCAACGCCAGCTCACCACGTCGCTGTCCAGCCCTTGCCACAGGCATTGGCCCAGCCAGGCGTTTTCCACCACATAGCCAAGGGCCGGCACACCTTCTTCCATGGCGGACAAGCGCGCGGTGGAAAAACGCCCGCGGTCGGAGACGTGAATCTGCTTGATCGGCTCGGCGCGACGAGCGATGGCCTGCCACAGGCCCAGCCGCTGGTAGATCTGCCGGGCGCCAAACGACAGCGCCGAGGAGCGCGCGTCGTAGCTGGGCTGGTAGCTGTCGCCGGGAGCGAACGGTTCGATCAGCACGATCTTCCAACCGCGCGCCTTGGCCCCGGCCTGCAACGCCAGCGCCAGGCTGGCGCCCACCAGGCCGCCGCCGATAATCGCCAGGCTGACCCGGCTCATCGAGCAGCCGCCATCAACGCTTCGATGTCGGCGACAGTCTTGGGCACGCCGCCGGTCAGGATTTCACAGCCTTGCTTGGTCACTACCACGTCGTCCTCGATGCGCACGCCAATGCCACGCCATTTCTTTGCCACGTTCTGGTTGTCCGGCGAAATATAAATCCCCGGTTCCACGGTCAGCGCCATGCCGACTTCCAGCACGCGCCACTCACCGCCTACTTTGTACTCGCCTACATCGTGCACATCCATGCCCAGCCAGTGCCCGGCGCGGTGCATGTAAAACGCTTTATAAGCTTCGCTGGCGATCAACTCGTCGACTTCGCCGTGCAACAGCCCCAGCTTTACCAGCCCGGCGGTGATGACCTGCACGGTGGCCTCATGGGCCTGGTTCCAGTGCTTGTTGGGGGCGATCTGCGCAAACGCCGCCTCCTGGGAAGCCAGCACGATTTCGTAGATTGCCTTCTGCTCCGGCGAAAACCGACCATTGACCGGCCAGGTGCGCGTGATGTCGCTGGCGTAGCAGTCGATTTCACAACCGGCGTCGATCAACACCAGATCGCCGTCCTTGAGCGGTGCGTCATTCTGCTGGTAGTGCAGGATGCAGCTGTTGCGCCCGGCGGCGACGATGGACCCGTAGGCCGGCATTTTCGCGCCCCCCCTGCGGAATTCGTAGTCCAGCTCGGCCTCCAGGCTGAATTCGTACAGGCCGGCGCGGCTGGCCTGCATCGCCCGCACATGGGCGGCGCAGGAAATCCGCGCGGCTTCGCGCATCACCTTCAGTTCCGCCGCCGATTTATACAGACGCATGTCGTGGAGCAAATGATCCAGGGCAACGAATTCGTTCGGAGGCTGCGCGCCCAGGTGGGCCTTGGAGCGGATCACGTTGATCCACTCCATCAAATGCCGGTCGAATTCGGCATTGCTGCCCATGGCCGAGTACACGCGGTCGCGACCTTCAATGAGGCCGGGCAGGATGTCGTCGATGTCGGTAATGGGGAAGGCATCGTCGGCACCGAACTCACGGATTGCGCCTTCGGTGCCGGCGCGCAGGCCATCCCACAGCTCACGTTCGGCATTGCGTTCGCGGCAGAACAGCACGTACTCGCCATGCTGGCGACCGGGCATCAGCACGATCACCGCTTCGGGTTCGGGAAAACCACTCAGGTATTGGAAGTCGCTGTCCTGGCGGTACACATGCTCCACATCACGGTTGCGGATCGCCACGGCAGCGGCCGGCAGGATCGCGATGCTGTTGGGTTCCATCTGCGCCATGAGCGCCTTGCGGCGTCGGGTGTATTCCGCTTTGGGGATATGGATCATGGGCAGATGGGTGTCCTTTCTCAGTGCAGCGACGGCTTGGGCGCGGCAGGTTCAGCGGATTTTCGGGTCTCGGTGAACAGCAGCAGCGGCGCGACGCGCAGGTATTCCATGACTTCCATGTAATCGCCTTCGCCGTCTTCGGACTCTTCCAGCGCGTCTTGCACTTGGGAGATGGCGGCCAGGTCCTGCAGCACTTCCTTGGCGTCGGTGCTCAGCTCCAGGCCGCCGGCGTTCACGCCGAAACCATGGAGGAAGCCCTGGCACCATTGGCCCAGCGCGGCGGCGCGCTCGGTGAGCGGCGCGTCGTCGGTCGGCAGCAGCAGAACCACGGTGATGTCATCACCGGTCAGCTCGCCCTTGACCATTTCCTGCAGGCCGATCAGCGCATTGCGCACGTTGTCTTCGGGCTCTTTTTCCAGCAGCTCGGCCACATCGGCGAGCCAGTTGTCGGCGTCGAAACCAACACCGGTGCAGCTGCGACCCAGCAGTACGCCGTGGAGCTCGGCGGGGGAGCAAGGGTGACCGCTGGCGTTCAGCAGAGTGGAAAAAGCGTCGTACGGGGAGTTCTTAGTGGGCATGATGAGCTAGGCGCCAGGCGGCGCGATGTCTAGAATGAAGCGCTGTATCCTAGCACCGGCAGACGCACCCGACTATCAAGGGCGTCAGATCGTTTATCCTGCAGTCGCCATTCATCAGACAAATCCAGTGGAACCCAATGGAAGACACCGACCTGCAAGCGCTGATGGCCAGACTTGAGCTGCTAATTACTCGGGTCGAGCAACTTAAGAGTCAAAACGGACTCCTATTAGCTCAGGAAAAGACCTGGCGCGAGGAACGCGCTCACCTCATTGAAAAAAACGAAATCGCCCGGCGTAAGGTCGAATCGATGATTTCGCGCCTGAAGGCCCTGGAGCAAGACTCATGAGTTCAAGCAATAGCGTCACCGTGCAGATCCTCGACAAAGAATATTCGATCATCTGCCCCCAGGAAGAGCGCAACAACCTGGTGAGCGCCGCCCGCTACCTGGATGGCAAGATGCGTGAAATCCGCAGCAGCGGCAAAGTCATCGGCGCCGACCGCATCGCCGTAATGGCCGCGCTGAACATCACCCATGACCTGCTGCATAAGCAGGAACGCCCGGATGTACAGGCCAGCGGCTCGACACGCGAGCAGGTGCGCGACCTGCTCGAACGCGTGGACCTGGCGCTCTCCAGCGACTCGGATGCACCCAAGGGCTGATTGCCGCGTCTGTTTAAGGTATACTCGCCCCACTCCCTGGCGTGTTTGCCAGTCGGCGATGTCCCTGAGCCGATTCGCACTACCCTGGAAGTTGCACGTTGGGCTGGTGTGCATGTCCGCTAGACGGAAAGCCTTAAAGCCTACTGCTTCTTCCACCTTGAACTTTCGGGTTCAAGGGCTAAGTCGACAGCGGCTCTGTCGGGGAGCCTGAATTCCCAAACTCAATGCCAGTCCCAGGACTGGCATTGTTTTATGAGCCAAACAGCCATGACCGAACCTGCGCCGCTTTCCCGCCCGCAACTTCGACGCCTGTTGCGCAAAGCCCGCCGCGCCCTGACGCCGAGCAAGCAACGCGAGGCCGCACAGGGCCTGTATCGGCAACTGGCACAGCATCCGCTGTTTCGCCGGTCCAGACATATTTCCTTGTATCTACCGACGGACGGTGAAATCGATCCGCGCCTGCTGCTGCGCGCCGCCCAGCGCCGGGGCAAAGCCACTTACCTGCCGGTGCTCAGTGCGTGGCCGCGTACGAAGATGGTGTTCCAGCGCGTGCGGCCTGGAGAAAAGCTGCTGCCTAATCGCTTTCGCATCCTGGAACCACGGGGCAATATCCGCCAGCAACGCAAGCTGTGGGCGCTGGACCTGGTACTGATGCCGCTGGTGGGGTTTGATGATGAAGGTGGCCGCCTGGGCATGGGGGGAGGCTTCTATGACCGCAGCCTCGCTTATCTTGCCCGACGCCAGCATTGGCGCAAGCCGACCTTGCTGGGTCTGGCCCATGAATGTCAGAAGGTTGATCGCTTGGCGCAGGCAAGTTGGGATGTGCCGATGGTTGGCACGGTGACGGATAAGCAGTGGTATATCGCAGAAGCGTCGCTGGAATCAGCGACGCCTTGAAGCCAGATTAACGCTTGTACTGTTGTTGCACAGGTGACAATTCAACCGGCGCATCGGTCTTGGTCGACCACAAGCTCTGCGCATACCCGGTGGTCACGACGCCCAGACCAAACAAAATAACCAATATCCATAGTAAATCCGGTTTACGTTGCATCGATTGCCCCCCTTCAGGCACCTCGTACACGATGACAACAACGTTCCAAAGTAGTCCGTTGCAGCGGCGTCAAGCTTAAAATCCCGGCATTTTGCGTTAACGTGAACCAACACGCAAACCTTGACGCCAACCGACTGTCGGTTTGTCCGGTAATTGCCCGACAACTTGCCCAATGCCTGTTTGAGGAGCCCAAGAATGGCCTACTGGCTGATGAAATCCGAACCCGATGAACTCTCCATCAAAGGCCTGGAAAAGCTCGGCGAAGCTCGCTGGGACGGCGTGCGCAACTACCAGGCGCGCAATTTCCTGCGCGCTATGGCGGTGGGCGATGAGTTCTTCTTTTACCACTCCAGTTGCCCCGAACCGGGCATTGCCGGCATCGGTAAAATCATCGAGGCCGCCTACCCGGACCCGACCGCACTGGAACCCGACAGCCATTACTTCGACGCCAAAGCCAGCCCGGAAAAAAATCCGTGGAGCGCGATCACCGTCGCTCATGTCCAGACCTTCCCCAAAGTACTGGGCCTGGGTTACCTGAAACAGCAGACAGCGCTCGCCGAACTGCCTCTGGTGCAAAAAGGCAGCCGACTCTCGGTAATGCCGGTCACCGCCGAGCAATGGGCCGCCGTACTGGCGCTGCGCTAGGCACAGAACCCTACGGTCACGCTCACGCCGCAAGCATCTTCGCCGCAACCACGTTAGGCTTGCCCTTCATTTGACCGGTATCAACGCCCGCAGCGGCGATACCGTCAAACTAGGACGCTAACGCAGCAGGATGCTTCCATGTCGACCAACCCTCGCACTTCTCAGCTGTTTGCCACCCTTCTGATCGCATTGCTGGTCGCCGCCGGCGGGTTCGGTTATTGGAAATCCACCCAGGACCGGTTGCCCGACGGTCTGAGCATGGGCAACGGTCGTCTGGAATCCACCGAAGTGCAGATCGCCGCGAAAATCCCTGGGCGCCTGGCCGATGTGCGGGTGGACGAAGGCGACAAGGTGCTCAAGGGGCAATTGCTGGCGCGCATGGACACCCGCACCCTGGAGGCCCAGCGTGCCCAGGCCGAAGCCGAAGTGGTGCGCGCCAGGGAAAACCTCGCCGCCGCTGAAGCCAACGTGCAACTGCGCCAGAGCGAACAACTGCTGGCCAACCAGGAACTCAAGCGCACCCAGGAGCTGTACAAGCGCGGCTTCGCCAGCAGCCAACTGATCGATCAGCAGCAGGCGCGGCACAACACCGGCAATGCAGCGGTGGTCGCCGCGCTGGCGCAGGTCAATTCGGCCAAGGCCGCCATTGGCGCTGCCCAGGCGCAAGTGGCTCAGCTCACCAGCGAAATCGATGACAGCAGCCTGCGCGCGCCTATCGACGGCATCATCCAACTGCGCCTGGCCGAGCCCGGCGAAGTGCTCGGTGCCGGCGGTCGCGTGTTGCTGCTGATCGATCCCGAGGATCAATACATGAACCTGTACTTGCCCGCCTCGGTGGCCGGTCGCCTGACAGTGGGCAGTGACGCTCGCATCCTGCTTGATGCCCTGCCCCAGCAGGCGCTGCCGGCGAAAATCACGTTTGTCGCGGCCAAATCGCAATTCACCCCCAAAGAAGTGGAAACCC
This sequence comes from Pseudomonas quebecensis, assembly GCF_026410085.1. Taxonomy (NCBI): domain Bacteria; kingdom Pseudomonadati; phylum Pseudomonadota; class Gammaproteobacteria; order Pseudomonadales; family Pseudomonadaceae; genus Pseudomonas; species Pseudomonas quebecensis. The sequence continues at coordinate 5,590,459 of NZ_CP112866.1, read as the reverse complement.
GCGATGAGCGGCAAAAACTGGTGTTTCGCGTCAAGCTGCGCCTGACCCAACCCAGCGCCGTGCCGCAGGCCAAGCCCGGCATGCCGGGCGCCGGTTACGTGCGCACGGCCGATATAGACTGGCCGGCCAACCTGCAATGACCGGCCTGGCACTGCACGCCACGGGGATCAACCACCGCTACGGCCAGCAACAGGCGCTGGTCGATATTGCGTTCAGCCTGCCCGCCGGCACGCGTTGCGGGCTGATCGGCCCGGACGGTGCGGGCAAATCCAGCCTGCTGGGCCTGATCGCCGGGGTCAAGAAGCTGCAGGCCGGCCAGCTCGAGGTCCTCGGCGGTGCAATCACCGACCGCCGCCATCGCAATAGCCTGTACCCGCGCATCGCCTTCATGCCCCAGGGCCTGGGCGGCAACCTGTACCCCGAGCTGTCGATCCGCGAAAACATACGCTTCTTCGCCACGCTGTTCGGCTTGTCGAAAACCGAGTGTGATCGGCGCATGCACAGCCTGCTGCTGGCCACCGACCTTGAACGCTTCGCCGAGCGCCCCGCCGGCAAGCTGTCCGGGGGGATGAAACAAAAGCTCGGCCTGTGCTGCGCGCTGATCCACGAGCCCGACCTGCTGATCCTCGACGAGCCCACCACGGGTGTCGACCCGCTGTCGCGCCGACGCTTCTGGGAGCTGGTCGAAACGGTGCGCCGCGAACGCTCGCAACTGACCTTGCTGGTCGCCACCGCCTACATGGAAGAAGCCGAGCAATTCGAACACTGCCTGATGCTCGATCGCGGCACGCTGATCGCCAATGGCTTGAGTCATGACCTCGCCGCCGCCACCCCCAGCGGCAAACTGGATGAGGCGTTCACCCACTTCCAGGGCGACAGCGCTCACGACAAAGCGCCGCTGGTGATCCCTCCGAGGGAAAGCGCCAGCACCGACATCGCCATCGAGGCCCACGACCTGACCCTGCGCTTTGGCGACTTCACCGCGGTGAACAAGGTCAGCTTCGCGATCGGCCGTGGGGAGATCTTCGGCTTCCTGGGCTCCAACGGCTGCGGCAAGACCACCACCATGAAGGTCCTCACCGGGCTGATGCCGGCCACGGAAGGCAGCGCGACGCTGCTGGGCAAGACGGTGGACGCCAAAGACCTGGCCACCCGCAAGCGCGTGGGGTTCATGTCCCAGAGTTTTTCGCTGTATGGCGAACTCAGCGTGCGCCAGAACCTGGCGCTGCATGCGCAATTGTTCGACTTGCCCAAGGCCGACAGCGGCCCGCGCATCGACGAGCTGATCCAGCGCTTTGAGCTGACCCACGTTGCCGAACAGCCGTCGGGCGAGCTGCCGCTGGGCCTGCGCCAGCGCCTGTCCCTGGCGGTCGCGGTGCTGCATCGCCCGGAAGTGTTGATCCTCGATGAGCCGACCTCCGGCGTCGACCCGGCCGCCCGGGACGATTTCTGGCGGTTGCTGATCGAGCTGTCCCGCGAGCAAGGGGTGACGATTTTCCTGTCCACCCACTTCATGAACGAGGCCCAGCGCTGCGACCGCATCTCACTGATGCACGCCGGCAAGGTGCTGGCCTGCGACACGCCGCACGCGCTGCAGCAACAATTCAAAGGAGAGACCCTGGAGGCCGCATTCGTCACGTGCCTGGAGCAGGCCCAAGGTGAAGCCGAACCCGCCGCGCCGAGCCAAACCGTCAGCGAAGCCAGCGCACCGCTGCAGGGCAAGCGCGGTTTCAGCCTGGCGCGCCTGTTGGCCGTGGCCAGCCGTGAAGGCAAAGAACTGTTGCGCGACAAAGTGCGCATGGCCTTCGCGCTGCTCGGGGCGATGTTCATGATGGTGATCTTTGGCTACGGGATTTCGCTGGATGTGGAAAAGCTGGCGTTCGCTGTCTACGACCAGGACCAGACCGCGCAAAGCCGCGCCTATCTGGAAGCGTTTCGCAGCTCGCGCTATTTCGCCGAACGGCCGCCCATTCAGGATGCGGATGAACTGCACCGGCGCCTGCAACGCTCGGAAATCAAACTGGCATTGGAGATCCCGCCGGGCTTCGGCCGCGACCTGTACGCCGGGCGCCAGCCCACGGTGGCCGCCTGGCTCGACGGCGGCATGCCGTTTCGCGCGGAAACCAGCCGTAACTATGTGGAAGCCGTACACCTGGGCAACCTTCAGCAATTGGCCGAATTGAGCAGCCTGCCGCGCAGCCCGCAAGCCGCCGCCAAACTCGAAACCCGTTTCCGCTATAACCAGGACGTGGTCAGCGTAAATGCCATCGGCCCTGGGGTGATGGCGCTGATCCTGGCGTTTATCCCGGCCATGCTCACCGCGCTGGGCATCGTGCGTGAAAAGGAGCTGGGCTCAATCACCAACTTTTACGCCACGCCGCTGACCCGCCTGGAATTCCTGCTGGGCAAACAAGCGCCATACCTGCTCGTGAGCCTGGTCAACCTGGCCCTGCTGGTGGCAATGAATCGCTGGCTGTTTGGCGTGCCATTCAAGGGCAGCGGCCTGGCATTGGCATTCGGTGGGCTGCTGTATGTGCTGGCCACCACCAGCATGGGCCTGCTGATTTCAGCGTTCACGCGCACCCAGATCGCGGCGATCCTCGGCACGATGATCATCACCAGCCTGCCGACCATCCAGTTCTCCGGGCTGATCGTGCCGCGCTCATCCCTGGAAGGCGCCGCAGCGCTGATGGGCATGCTGTTTCCGGCCGGGCACTTTTTGGATATTGCGGTGGGCACCTTTACCAAGACTCTGGACCTGCGCCAGCTGTGGCCGCAGTGCCTGGCGCTGTTCGGGTTTTTTGTCGGGTTCACCGGGCTGAGCCTGGTGATGCTCAAGAAGCAGGAGGTCTGATGCATAAGTTTGCGCATATCCTGCGCCTGGGCCTGAAAGAACTCACCAGCCTGCGCCACGACAGCGTACTGCTGCTGTTTCTGTTTTACGCCTTCACCGTGGCCATTTACATGCCCGCCGCCGGTTCGGTGATTGGTGTGCATAACGCTAGCGTGGCGCTGGTGGATGAGGACCATAGCGCCCTGTCCCGGCAACTCGGCGAGGCCCTGCAACCGCCGGAGTTCCAGGCGCCGGCGGCGTTGCCCTACAACCTGCTGGACCAAGCCATGGACAGCGGCGAGTACACCTTCGTGATCAATGTGCCGGCCAATTTCCAGGCCGACCTGCTGGCCGGGCGCCAACCCAGCGTGCAGGTCAACGTGGACGCGACGGCCATGAGCCAGGCGTTCATGGGCGCCGGTTACATTGGCCGGATTTTCCAGCGCGAGTTGCTGAGCTACAGCGGCCAGGCCGATGCCGCCGCACAGACACCGGCGCGGCTGACCACTCGCTCGCTGTTCAACACTAACCTGGAAGGCGGCTGGTTCCTGGCGGTGATCCAGATCGTCAACAACATCACCATCCTCGCCATCGTGCTGACCGGCACCGCCCTGCTGCGCGAGCGCGAGCACGGCACGCTTGACCATTTGCTGGTGCTGCCGCTGACTGCGCTGGAAATCATGCTGGCAAAAATCTGGAGTAACATGCTGGTGGTGGTGTTGTGTACCTGGGTATCACTGGAAGTGGTGGTCAAAGGCTTGCTGGGCGTACCGCTGGCCGGCTCGCTGGGATTATTTCTATTGGTGACGGCGTTGTACCTGTTCGCCAGTACCGCCCTGGGAATTTTCCTCGCCACCCTCGCCCGCTCGACCCCGCAATTCGGGTTGCTGGCGATTCCGGTGATTATCCCCATGCTGTTGCTGTCCGGCGGCAGCACGCCCCTGGACAGCATGCCCGAGTGGCTGCAGTGGGTGATGCAGGGCTCGCCGTCGACGCATTTTGTGAGCCTGAGCGCGGCGATTCTGTTCCGCGACGCGGGTGTGGGCGTGGTGTGGCCGGATTTGCTGGCGTTGACCGCGATCGGCCTGCTGTTTTTCGCCGTGGCGCTGGCGCGGTTCAGGAAGAGCCTGGCGTCCTGAAACCGCGCACCTGGTGTGCTTACTGGATGATCAGGTTGTTGAACAACAGGTCTTCGACCATCGGCTTGCCGGTCTCATCGTTCATCACTTGCTGAGTTTGCTTCAAGGCTTCCTGGCGCAGTTTTTCCTTACCCTCAACGGTGCTCATCGCCTCGTTGGTCTGCTGAGTGAACAGCGCCACCAGTTGGTTGCGGATCAATGCATCGTTGGCTTTAACGGCGGCGGCCGCTTCGGTACCGGTCACGCGCAGGGCGATGTCGGCCTTGAACACTTTGAGTTTTGCCGTGCCATCCAGGCCATAGTTACCCACGAACGGCGGGCTCAGGCTGATATAGCTGACCTTCGGCGCCTCGCCTTCTTTGCCTTCCTTGGCTTCTTCGGCCTGTACCGCCATCGGCAGGATCAAGGCCAGCATCAACAGAATCCGCGCTTTCACAATTCATTCCTCACATTCGGTGCCCGGTAGCATAACGCTAGCAAGGCTGAGCACAAGCTTATGGCGACTTATCAGGCCGGGGCATGCTTGTTGACCCAGGGGCCTGCCCTCCTACACTTATCGGCCACGACGCCAAAAGGAATAGTCCGATGAAAGCTGTGCTGTGCAAAGCCTTCGGCCCCGCCGAAACCCTGGTGCTGGAAGATATCGCCAGCCCGGCGATCAAGAAAAACGAAATCCTGCTGGACGTGCATGCCGCCGGGGTCAACTTTCCCGACACCCTGATCATCGAGGGCAAATACCAATTCAAACCGCCCTTTCCGTTCTCGCCGGGCGGTGAAGCCGCAGGCGTGGTCAGCGAGGTGGGAGAAAAAGTCAGCCATTTGAAGGTGGGCGATCGCGTCATGGCGTTGACCGGCTGGGGCAGCTTTGCCGAGCAGGTCGCGGTGCCGGGCTACAACGTGCTGCCGATCCCGCCGAGCATGGACTTCAACACCGCCGCCGCCTTCAGCATGACTTACGGCACCTCGATGCATGCGCTCAAACAACGGGCTCACCTGCAACCCGGCGAGACCCTGCTGGTGCTCGGTGCCTCCGGTGGGGTGGGCCTGGCCGCGGTGGAAATCGGTAAAGCCATGGGCGCCCGGGTGATCGCCGCCGCCAGCAGCGCCGACAAGCTCGCAATCGCCAAGGCCGCGGGTGCCGATGAATTGATCAATTACAGCGAAGCCAGCCTGAAGGATGAGATCAAGCGCCTCACCGACGGCAACGGCGCCGACGTGATCTACGACCCAGTGGGCGGTGACCTCTTCGACCAGGCCGTGCGCGCCATCGCCTGGAACGGCCGCCTGCTGGTGGTGGGATTTGCCAGCGGGCGCATCCCCGAGCTGCCGGTGAACCTGGCGCTGCTCAAGGGCGCGGCGGTGGTCGGGGTGTTCTGGGGGTCGTTTGCACAACGCCAGCCGCAGGATAACGCGGCGAACTTCCAGCAACTGTTTAGTTGGTATGCCGAGGGCAAGCTCAAGCCGTTGGTGTCGCAGGTGTATCCGCTGGAGCAGGCTGCCCAGGCCATCAATGACCTCGGCCAGCGCAAGGCGGTCGGCAAGGTCGTCGTGCAGACCCGCTGACTAACCTGAAATGCAATCAAACGTGGGAGGGGCAAGCCCCTCCCCCATTTAATCTCTGGTGTTCGTAAGAGAACATGCAATTGCTCTCATTTTCCTGTGGTGGCGCTTAAGCGGCGATGCTATTTTCGGTAACGAAACTGTAACATTCGCATCCGCAGTCAAAACAAGAAATCTGGAGCTCTTGAATGTTTGCTTTCTTTCGTCCTGCCGCGCACCAGGCGCCCCTGCCTGAAGAAAAAATCGACAGTACCTACCGACGTCTGCGCTGGCAGATCTTCGCCGGTATTTTCTTCGGGTACGCCGGTTACTACCTGCTACGCAAAAACTTCTCCCTGGCCATGCCTTACCTGATCGAAGACGGGTACAGCCGTGGCGAACTGGGCCTGGCGATGTCGGCTATCGCGATTGCCTACGGCCTGTCCAAGTTCCTGATGGGCCTGGTGTCCGACCGCTCCAACCCGCGCTACTTCCTGCCCTTTGGCCTGTTGGTCTCGGCGGGCGTGATGTTCATTTTCGGTTTCGCGCCTTGGGCGACGTCCAGCGTGACCATGATGTTCATCCTGCTGTTCATCAACGGCTGGGCCCAGGGCATGGGCTGGCCGCCGAGCGGACGGACCATGGTGCACTGGTGGTCGCAGAAGGAACGCGGCGGCGTGGTGTCGGTGTGGAACGTAGCGCACAACGTCGGCGGCGGCCTGATCGGCCCGCTGTTCCTGTTGGGCATGGCGTGGTTCAACGACTGGCATGCGGCGTTCTATGTACCGGCTACCGTGGCCCTGGCGGTGGCGGCGTTCGCCTTCATTACCATGCGCGACACCCCGCAATCGGTCGGCCTGCCGCCTATCGAGCAATACAAGAATGACTACCCGGAAGGCTACGACGCCAGCCACGAAGACGAATTCAGCGCCAAGGAAATCTTCGTCAAATACGTGCTGCGCAACAAAATGCTGTGGTACATCGCCTTTGCCAACGTATTTGTCTACCTGCTGCGCTACGGCGTACTGGACTGGGCGCCGACCTACCTCAAGGAAGCCAAGCACTTCACGGTGGATAAATCGTCGTGGGCTTACTTTTTCTATGAGTGGGCGGGCATCCCGGGCACGCTGCTGTGCGGCTGGATGTCGGACAAGATCTTCCGTGGCAATCGAGGCCTGACCGGCATCGTGTTCATGGGGCTGGTGACCGTTGCGACTCTGGTGTACTGGTTGAACCCGCCAGGCAATCCGACCGTGGACATGATCGCGCTGGTGTCGATCGGTTTCCTGATCTACGGCCCGGTGATGCTGATCGGTCTGCAGGCGCTGGAACTGGCACCGAAGAAGGCCGCCGGCACTGCCGCGGGTTTTACAGGGTTGTTCGGTTACCTGGGTGGTTCGGTGGCGGCAAGTGCGGCCATGGGCTACACCGTTGACCATTTCGGCTGGGACGGCGGTTTTGTGCTGCTGATCGGCGCGTGCCTGCTGGCCATCGCATTCCTGATCCCGACCCTGTGGCACACCAACAGTGTCAGCTCGGCCCGTTAAGCGCCTGAGCCCCTTTTGCACACCGCTTGAGCCGCGCCTCCAGGTTCTTATCTGGCATGGCGTGGCTGCGCAGGGCGTTGACGGTTTGTTCGACATAGTCGCGCGTCGTACCGTAACGCCCGCTCGCGCTTTGCAACACATGGTTGAGCACGATGTCGGGCAGGTTGCCGGCGTAGCTGGGCAGGTGCCGCTCCAATACAAACCCCAACGCCTGCACCTGAGTACCATCCTCCAGCCGGCAACTGAGCCAGTGCGGTCGGTACGAGGGATAGGGCATCTCGCGCTGCCATAAGGCATACAGCGAGGCTTCCAACTGATCCTCGGGCAAGCGATAGGCAAACCCGCTGCACGATCCGCCTCGATCCAAGCCAAAGACCAACCCCGGCAACTCCGGCGTACCACGGTGCTCATGGGACCACAAATACAGGCCGCGGTGATAACCGTGGACCCGCGCCCGTACCCGCTCGGTCGACGAGCATTCAGGTCGCCAGATCAATGAACCATACGCAAACAGCCAGACCGGCCCGCCCTTATGCCGGGCCATCGTGGCCTGCATGGAGCTCATTAACTGTTCGTGAGTGAGTTGCGGTCCCAGATCGAGCCGCGGAGGGTAAGCCAACTGCAGAAGATCGGTTTCAATGACGGTCATGGCGAAAAGCGGTGCGCCTCCTGTGTAACCAGTTGTAAGCGACTTTAGCGTAATAAAACGCGCCGCAGGAACCGTTAAGGGAAAAAGTCCGGGCCGCGCTGAGCCAGCGGCCTCGCGGGTGTAGCTTAGGGACATCCACTGGCGACACTAAATACCGGAAGTGAATAAGCACGGATATAAGCCCGACGGCCGCTCGTCAGGATTGGAGCGGCTAATCTCGCTACCTTCAGCCCCGGTTCAGCCTGGGGCACGATCCTGCCGTCAAAATAGCGCGCACAACGACCCACTTAGCCGCCCTTCATACCGACTATCGAGGTCACACCCATGAAAAAAATTCGATTGCCCGGCCTGGTGTTCCTGGCTCAGGCCACCACCGCGCTGGCCGCCGAAGCACCGCCTGCCGGGGATGAAAAAAGTTTCTGGCACGCCCAGACCAGCGTCTACACCCGGCACTTTTCTCCCGACCCAGGCCACAATAACAATCAGGACCTGATCGGCCTGGAACGCAATGAAGCCTCAGGCCTTGTTTATGGCGGGGCGACTTTTCGCAACTCGTTCAGCCAGCGTTCGTATTACGTCTATGGAGGCAAACGCTATGACATGGCGGATTACCCGGTGTACGTAAAACTGACCGGCGGCGCGCTCCAAGGCTATCGCGGCGAGTATCGCGACAAGATCCCATTGAATCGATTCGGCGTGGCGCCGGTGATCATTCCTTCAGTGGGTGCCCATTACGGACCGGTGGCGGCGGAGCTGGTGCTGTTGGGCTTCAACGCCGCGATGGTGACGACAGGCGTACGATTCTAAGCACAGGCAAGCCCCCTCCCACTCAGGGCCGGGGGGCGTAGGCAAATACGTCAGCGCGCATCTGGTGCGCGTCCATGCCGGCCTCCACCAGCGCATCCAACGTACCGTAGATCATCGCCGGTGAACCGCTGGCATAGACGTGTACGGTCTTCAGATCGTGGATGTCCTCGCACACCGCTTCATGCAAAAGACCGCAACGCCCTTCCCACCCGCAAAGGTCGCTGACAACCTTGTGCAGGAACAGATTGGGCAGTTGCTGCCATTGAGCCCAGTGCTCGATCTCATAGAAATCTTCCGGGCGACGCACTCCCCAGTACAGGTGCACCGGGTGTTTGAACCCGGAGGCCCGACAATGCTCGATCAGGCTGTGCATCTGCGCCATGCCGGTGCCCGCCGCGATCAACACCAGCGGGCCGTCGGGCAGCTCGGCCAGGTGGGTATCGCCAAACGGCAGCTCCACGCGCGCCATGCGGTCGCGCTGCAACTGGGCCAGCAGATTGCGTGCGCTGTCTTCGCGGGCCAGCACATGCAGTTCCAGCTCGCGCCCGGCATGGGGCGCGGACGCCAGGGAAAAGGCGGATTTTTCGCCGTTATCCCGTTCGATCATCAGGTATTGCCCGGCGTGGTAGCGCACCGCCTTGCCGGCCGGCGCACGCAGGCGTACCCGCCATACATCGCCGCCCACCTCCACGCACTCGCTCAATTGGCAGGCCAATTGGCGCAACGGTAATTCTCCTGGCGCGAGAACGCCGTCCCACAACACCACGCAATCTTCCAGCGGCTCGGCGATACAGGTGTAGAACTCACCATGGTCCCGCACCTCACCCGCCTGCCGCACCCGGCCTTCCACCAGCAGCGCGGCACACACGTGGCATACGCCGTTGCGACAGGCCTGGGGGCACTCGTAGCCCAGGCGGCGCGCGCCTTCGAGGATTCGCTCGCCGGGGACCAGCTCCAGTACGGCGCCGGAAGGTTGCAGGGTTACACGCATCAATCTATTCCCAATTCTTTCCAGATCGCATCGACACGTGCGGTCACGGCTGCATCCTTGACAATGACCCGACCCCACTCACGGGTGGTTTCACCCGGCCATTTATGAGTGGCGTCCAGGCCCATCTTCGAACCCAGACCGGACACCGGCGACGCGAAGTCGAGGTAGTCGATCGGCGTGTTATCGATCATCACCGTGTCGCGCTTGGGGTCCATGCGCGTGGTAATGGCCCAGATCACATCGTTCCAGTCCCGGGCATTGATGTCGTCGTCAGTGACAATAACGAACTTGGTGTACATGAACTGTCGCAAAAACGACCATACACCCAGCATGACCCGCTTGGCATGGCCTGGGTAAGACTTCTTCATGGTTACGACAGCCATGCGGTACGAGCAACCTTCGGGCGGCAGGTAAAAGTCGGTGATCTCGGGGAATTGCTTCTGCAGGATCGGCACAAACACTTCATTGAGCGCGACGCCAAGGATGGCCGGCTCATCCGGCGGACGGCCGGTGTAGGTGCTGTGGTAGATCGGTTTGATCCGATGAGTGATGCGTTCGACGGTGAAGACCGGGAAGCTGTCGACTTCGTTGTAGTAGCCGGTGTGATCGCCGTAGGGCCCTTCGTCGGCCATCTCGCCGGGGTGAATCACGCCTTCCAGGATGATTTCCGCCGTGGCCGGCACCTGCAGGTCGTTGCCGCGGCACTTGACCAGCTCGGTGCGGTTACCGCGCAACAGGCCGGCGAAGGCGTATTCGGAGAGGCTGTCCGGCACCGGCGTCACGGCACCGAGGATGGTGGCCGGGTCCGCGCCCAGGGCCACGGACACCGGGAAAGGCTGGCCGGGATGTTTTTCGCACCATTCGCGAAAGTCCAAGGCACCGCCACGATGGCTCAGCCAGCGCATGATGACTTTGTTACGGCCAATGACCTGCTGGCGGTAGATGCCCAGGTTCTGGCGGTCTTTGTTCGGGCCCTTGGTGACGGTCAGGCCCCAGGTGATCAATGGGCCGACGTCGCCGGGCCAGCAAGTCTGCACCGGGAGCATGCCCAGGTCGACGTCATCCCCTTCGATGACTACTTCCTGGCATACGGCGTCCTTGACCACCTTGGGCGCCATGGCAATGATCTTGCGGAAAATCGGCAGCTTCGACCATGCGTCCTTCAAGCCCTTGGGCGGCTCGGGTTCCTTGAGGAACGCCAGCAGCTTGCCGATCTCGCGCAGCTCGCTGACCGACTCGGCGCCCATCCCGAAGGCAACCCGCTCAGGCGTGCCGAACAGGTTGCCGAGCACCGGGATATCAAAGCCGGTCGGCTTTTCGAACAGCAGCGCCGGGCCCTTGTTACGCAAGGTACGGTCGCAAATCTCAGTCATTTCCAGCACCGGGGAAATCGGCATCTGGATACGTTTCAACTCTCCGCGCTGCTCAAGTTGCTGCACGAAATCCCGAAGATCCTTGAATTTCATTAACCATGCCACCCGTAAAATAGGCGTACATCCTACCTGCTCTGAAGCAGGCTGGCAGCTTAATTGGCCGTAACCTCGCGTGATTGCAGGGAACGGAACAACGGCTCCAGGAACGCCTCGACGTGGCGCGCCCCGACCTCGGAAAGGTGGTTATCGTCGGTATAGAGGGCGCGCCCATTGAGTTCGACACGGCATAGACCGTCGGCACCGCAGAGCAAGGGCGCCGGGTCCAGCACCGTGACGCCGGTGTCCGCCGCCGCCAGCTCCTCGAACACACGAGCAATGAAAGCCTGGCGCTCCAGATGATCGGCGACCGGTAGCCCTTCGTCGGCCACGGGGCGGTTCATCATCGCCAGGCGACTCAGACGGTAAGGCACGATGATTTTCTGCAGCGGCACTTCCTTGACCAGCCACACCCGGTCTCCGGCGGCGCGCAATTGCCGCACTCGCTCGCGCAAGCCCTCGGCGAATCGCTGCTCAGCCACGGCACGCACATACTTGCCTGTGCTCGGGTCCTTGAGTGCGTGCTCCTTGTCGCCGGACATCTGCCCATAGACATACAGACTCCAGCGCGCCGCCAGCACTACATCGCTGAACCGTTTCTCGGCCATGGCCTTCTCGACGCGATGATTGAAATGCGCACAGCGGGCGATGTTCTCCAGGCCGTCCAACGGGATGCAGCCAGCAAAACTGGCCTCCACCAGACTGAGGTCATGCCGGTCGGCGCCGTCCTTAAGTGCTGGGATCAGTGCGGTGGCGTGGCTGTCGCCCCATACCAGCGCCGAGACGGAGCGGCCATTCGGGCCGAAATGGCAGAACAGTCGCTCATCGGGCGTGTCTTTGTCGGCCATGCAGGCCAGTAAATCCGGGCTCCACTTCTTGGCCTGGGCAAAACGCAACGCCTGCTCCGGCAACCGCGAAGGCACGCCGTCGGCTTTGCGGATCGCCAGGCCGGTCAGGCCGAGACACAAAATACCCACCAGGGCCGTCGTCAGAATCGCCTGGCGCCCGGCGAGCAAGCGCTTCTCCCGGAACGGCGTCTCAACAAAGCGCCAGGACAGGTAGCCCAGCACCAGCGAGAGCAGCATCAAGCCGGCCAGTTCCAGCGCGCTCAAACCATCCACGGCGGCATAGCTGGCGTACACGAATACTGGCCAATGCCACAGGTACCACGAGTACGAGATCAGCCCGATGCCTACCATCACCCGTGAACTCAACAGGCGAGCGACCCAGGTGTGTTGCTGCCCATTGGCCCAGATCAAGCCGACCACACCCAGCACCGGCAACAGCGCGGTCGCGCCAGGAAAGGGGGTCGTCGCGTCGTAGCCCAGTACCGCGATCAGGATCAACCCCATGGAAACCAGGCTGACGCCCTGCGCCAGCAGCGGCGAGGCGCGCCAGTCGCGCTTGGGCATCACCGCCAGCATCGCGCCGGCCAACAACTCCCAGGCCCGTAGATGCAGCAGGAAAAACGCTTTCTGCGGTTGATGCTCGACCGCCCAGACACTCATGCCAAACGACACCAGCAGTACCGCAAGCAGCGCCAGGCGCCAATGCTTGAGTCGACTCGAAAGCAGCATCAGCAGGAGCGGAAACACGATGTAGAACTGTTCTTCTACCGCCAGCGACCATGTGTGCAGCAAGGGCTTAATGTCAGAGGCCGCTTCGAAATACCCATGCTGGCGCGAGAACAGCAGGTTGGAGGTAAAGGTCACTTGATAATGCGCAGATCGCCCCAGCTCTTCGTAATCCTTGGGAGCCAGCAGAAACCAGCCGAGGATCAGCGTGGCCGCCATCATGACGAACAGCGCGGGCAGAATGCGACGCGCGCGCCGCGCCCAGAAGTCGATAAAACTGAAGCGCCCGGCCTGACGCTCACGCCAGATAATCGAAGTAATCAGGAAGCCGGAAATGACGAAAAACACGTCAACCCCAACGAAACCGCCCGTGATGCCAGGCACTCCGAAGTGAAACAACACGACTGCAAGGACAGCGATGGCACGCAGGCCGTCAATGTCTCTGCGGTAAGCAAGAGTGGTCATAAGAAATAGGGTCAGTCTGTGACGAAAGGAATGAGCGTAGTCGCGCGTACAAATTTTGTTACTTAACGGACACTTATGCCATAAAAAAGACTGAATCTCGACGCAAAAAAATGGCGCCCTGTGTGGGCGCCATTTTTTCGGACCTGAAACGTCGGGTTACTTACGCTTCATCGACAGGAAAAACTCGTCGTTGGTCTTGGTGGTTTTCAATTTGTCGATGAGGAACTCGATGGCGGCCACTTCATCCATCGGATGCAGCAACTTGCGCAGGATCCACATGCGTTGCAGTTCGTCGTCGGCGGTCAACAACTCTTCGCGGCGGGTGCCGGAGCGGTTGATATTGATGGCCGGGAAGACGCGTTTTTCTGCAATACGGCGATCCAGGGGCAGTTCCATGTTGCCGGTGCCCTTGAACTCTTCGTAGATCACTTCGTCCATCTTCGAGCCGGTTTCAACCAGCGCGGTGGCGATAATGGTCAGCGAGCCGCCTTCTTCGATGTTCCGCGCGGCACCGAAGAAACGTTTCGGTTTCTCCAGGGCGTGGGCGTCGACACCACCGGTCAATACCTTGCCGGAGCTCGGGATCACGGTGTTGTAGGCACGGGCCAGACGGGTGATGGAGTCAAGCAGGATCACCACGTCCTTCTTGTGTTCGACCAGGCGCTTGGCCTTCTCGATCACCATTTCGGCAACCTGCACGTGGCGGGTTGGCGGCTCATCGAACGTCGAGGCAACCACTTCGCCGCGCACGGTGCGCTGCATTTCGGTCACTTCTTCCGGACGCTCATCGATCAGTAGCACGATCAGGTGAACTTCAGGGTTGTTACGTGCAATGTTCGCGGCAATGTTCTGCAGCATGATGGTCTTGCCGGCTTTCGGCGGCGCGACGATCAGGCCGCGTTGGCCCTTGCCGATCGGCGCGCACAGATCAATCACACGGCCGGTCAAGTCTTCGGTGGAACCGTTACCGGCTTCCATCTTCATGCGCACGGTGGGGAACAGCGGCGTCAGGTTCTCAAAGAGAATCTTGTTTTTCGCGTTCTCGGGACGATCGAAGTTGATCGTATCGACCTTGAGCAGGGCGAAATACCGCTCGCCTTCCTTAGGAGGACGGATCTTGCCAACGATGGTGTCACCGGTGCGCAAGTTGAAGCGGCGGATCTGGCTCGGCGAGACGTAGATATCGTCAGGGCCGGCGAGATAGGAAGCGTCTGCAGAGCGGAGGAAGCCGAAGCCGTCCTGGAGAATCTCCAGCACGCCATCACCGGAGATTTCCTCGCCGCTTTTCGCGTGCTTTTTCAGCAGGGAGAAAATCACGTCCTGCTTGCGCGAACGGGCCATATTTTCTATGCCCATTTCTTCGGCCAATTGGAGCAGGTCGGTAATCGGCTTTTGCTTGAGTTCAGTCAGATTCATATAGGAATGACGTAATCATTTATGGAGGGGGAAATTAAGCTTTTGGCTTAATGAGGCCGCGCCGCGGAGAAGGCGACAGGATCGCGTACTAATCGAAAGGAATGCGTCGGCGACGGCTTGCAGGGGGCAGTGGAGAAACCAGTGCGGGGCCGAATGTAACACCTGAATTTCGGAGCGTCTAGCCCTGCTTTACGAAAAAGCCCCGCCAATTGCGGGGCTTTTTTGACGACGCTTAGATGTTGGCGTCGAGGAAAGCTTGCAACTGAGACTTCGACAGCGCGCCGACTTTAGTGGCTTCAACGTTGCCGTTCTTGAACAGCATCAGCGTAGGAATACCGCGCACGCCGTGCTTGGCCGGGGTTTCCTGGTTTTCGTCGATGTTGAGCTTGGCAATGGTCAGTTTGCCTTCGTAGGCCATTGCAATGTCGTCCAGGACCGGAGCGATCATTTTGCAAGGGCCGCACCATTCAGCCCAGTAGTCAACCAGCACCGGGCCTTGAGCCTTGAGTACTTCAGCGTCAAAGGTCGCGTCCGTGACGTGCTTGATAAGATCGTTGCTCATGGATGTCTCCGGATTGTAAGCAAAAAAAACGTTGCCCATCATAGCCGCCCTTCCCCCGTTCAGGAAGCCGCCTCTGATTGAGTCTTGCTATGGTGGTAAGTGAGTTTGCACATTGCCCGGCGCATTAAATGGCAGGGGTCACGAAAGCGATGCCGGTGCGTAACGCCGCGTTGCGTACATGCTCCTGCATGGTTTTCTGTGCCGCGGTACTGGCACGCCGCGCCAGGGCGCGAAGGATCCTGCGGTGCTCCTGCCAGGTTTCCATGGCTCGTTCCGGCCGGATGAACGGTAGTTTCTGACTTTCCAGAAAAACCTCCGCGCTGGCACTCAGAATACTGACCATCGCCCGGTTGCCGCTGGCCTGCAGGATGCACTGGTGGAACTCGAAATCCAGCCGCGCGGCCGCGTCGAAGTCACCGGTCTTGAGCACCTTGCGCATCGCCTCGACGTTATCTTGCAGGCTGTCCAGTTCATCGATGCTCAGCGTGACCGCCGCCAGGCCCGCGGCAAACCCTTCAAGGGCATAGCGCAGCTGGAAAATCTCCAGCGGTGTGACCTGCGCCGCAAAAGGCCAGACAACTCCCGGGGTCTCCTGTGAGGTGTGTACGAACACCCCTTTGCCCGGCTGCACACTGACCACACCCAGGGCACTGAGGGTCGACAACGCTTCGCGCAACGACGCTCGGCTCACCCCCAACCGCACCGCCAGGTCACGCTGGGACGGCAGCGCATCGCCCGGGCCGAAGCCTTGCTCCTTGATGAGTTTGCGGATGGCCTGCAGAGCCGCTTCCGGTACCGCTTGGGCGATGGAATTCATAAAAACTCAAGGTTTCAGTCGACTGAGCGGCTAGTTGTAAAGCTATTCGCAGTCGGCGGCAAGCCACGCCCCAAAGGCGCTCGCGAGGTTTTGCCGGCGCTCGAAAAGGGTGCGAAAAATCCGCTCACTGTTCAGACCAGTAAGACCACTGCGCGCCAGCAAAACCCAGCCTTGCAGGACGATCGGCCACGGCTGGCATGGGCTGTGCACTTGGCATATGCCACTTACAGAATATTCCTTCGCCTTCTCGGAGAGTTGCCATGACCCAGCGCTACCGCGCCCTGCTCACTGCCCTGTTTGCCAGCCTGGTGCTGAGCCAGGCGCCTGCCATGGCCGACGGGCTGGACGATATCGTCGCCCGTGGCACCCTCAAGGTCGCGGTACCGCAGGACTTCCCGCCGTTCGGCTCGGTCGGCCCGGACATGAAACCCCGCGGCCTGGACATCGACACCGCCAGGCTGCTGGCCGATCAACTCAAGGTCAAGCTGGAGCTGACCCCGGTCAACAGCACCAACCGCATTCCCTTCCTTACCACCGGCAAGGTCGATCTGGTGATCTCCAGCCTGGGTAAAAACCCCGAACGCGAGAAGGTCATCGATTTCTCCAAGGCCTATGCGCCTTTCTACCTGGCCGTGTTCGGCCCGCCTGAGGCAGCCATCGGCAGCACCGATGACCTCAAGGGCAAGACCATCAGCGTGACCCGCGGCGCCATCGAAGACATCGAGCTGACTGCCGTGGCGCCCAAGGAAGCCACGATCAAGCGCTTCGAAGACAACAATTCGACCATCGCCGCCTATCTGGCCGGGCAGGTCGACCTGATCGCCAGCGGCAACGTGGTGATGGTGGCGATCAGCGAGCGCAACCCCAAACGCGTACCGGCGCTGAAAGTGAAGCTCAAGGACTCGCCGGTATACGTGGGCGTGAACAAAAACGAGCCCGCGTTGCTGGAGAAGGTCAATCAGATCCTGGTCGCGGCGAAGGCTGACGGCAGCCTGGAGAAGAATGCGATGCAATGGCTGAAAGAGCCGCTGCCCGCCGATCTCTGAAGCGACGGAGCTGACTGATGGCGTACCAATTTGACTTTGTGCCGGTACTGGCCAATACCGACCTGCTGTTGCGCGGCGCGCTCTTTACCCTGGAGCTCACGGCCATCGGCGCAATCCTGGGGGTGGCACTGGGCACCGTCGGCGCCGTGGTGCGCGCCTGGAAAATCCAGCCCTTTGCCTGGGTCTTTGGCGTCTACGTCGAGTTGATCCGTAACACACCGTTTCTGGTACAGCTGTTCTTCATCTTTTTCGGCCTGCCTTCACTGGGCCTGAACATCACCGAATGGCAAGCCGCCGTGCTGGCGATGGTGATTAACCTGGGAGCCTATTGCACGGAGATCATCCGTGCCGGCATCCAGGCCACCCCTCGCGGTCAACTGGAAGCCGCCGCCGCGCTGGCGATGACCCGCTTCGAAGCCTTCCGCTACGTCGTGCTGCTGCCCGCGCTGGGCAAGGTGTGGCCGGCCCTGAGCAGCCAGATCATCATCGTCATGCTGGGCTCGGCGGTGTGTTCGCAGATCGCCACCGAAGAACTGAGCTTTGCCGCCAACTTTATCCAGTCGCGCAATTTCCGTGCGTTTGAAACCTACGCCCTCACCACGCTGGTGTATTTGTGCATGGCATTGATGATTCGCCAGTTGCTCAATTGGATCGGCCGCCGTTTTGTGATGAGGAACAGCCGATGAGTGATTTTTCCTTCTGGGACATCGTGCGCAACCTGCTGACCGGCCTGCAATGGACGCTGTTGCTGTCGCTGGTGGCATTCGTAGGGGGTGGCGTGATCGGTATGCTGGTGATGATCCTGCGCATCAGCCGCACGGCGTTTACGCGCAATATCGCGCGCCTCTATATAGAACTGTTCCAGGGCACGCCGCTGCTGATGCAGTTGTTCCTGGTGTTTTTCGGCATAGCCCTGCTCGGTGTGGATATATCGCCCTGGCTGGCGGCCGCGATTGCCCTGACGCTGTTTACCAGCGCCTACCTCGCCGAGATCTGGCGCGGGTGCGTCGACTCCATCGCCCATGGGCAATGGGAAGCATCGGCCAGCCTGGCCCTCAACCCGCTTGAGCAACTGCGCTACGTGATCCTGCCCCAGGCCCTGCGCATTGCCGTAGCGCCGACGGTGGGATTCTCCGTGCAAGTGGTCAAAGGCACGGCGGTCACCTCGATTATCGGCTTCACCGAACTGACCAAGACCGGCGGCATGCTCGCCAACGCCACGTTCGAACCCTTCATGGTGTATGGCCTGGTGGCCCTTGGTTATTTCCTGCTCTGCTACCCCCTGTCCCTCAGCGCGCGCTACCTGGAAAGGAGACTGCATGCCTCTGCTTAGAATTTCCGCCCTGCATAAGTATTACGGCGATCATCACGTCCTCAAGGGCATCGACCTGACGGTAGAAGAAGGCCAGGTGGTGGCGATCATCGGCCGCAGTGGCTCGGGCAAATCCACCTTGCTGCGCACCCTCAATGGCCTGGAGTCGATCAACGATGGGGTGATCGAAGTCGACGGTGAATACCTCGACGCCGCCCGCGCCGACCTGCGCAGCCTGCGGCAGAAGGTCGGCATGGTATTCCAGCAATTCAATCTTTTCCCGCACCTGACCGTGGGGGAGAACGTCATGCTGGCGCCGCAGGTGGTACAGAAAGTGCCCAAGGCCAAGGCGGCACAGCTGGCAAGGCAGATGTTGGAGCGCGTGGGCCTGGGCGAGAAGTTCGACGCTTTCCCTGATCGGCTGTCCGGTGGCCAGCAACAGCGCGTGGCTATCGCGCGCGCCCTGGCCATGTCACCCAAGGTGCTGCTGTGCGATGAAATCACCTCGGCCCTGGACCCGGAATTGGTCAATGAAGTGCTCAGCGTGGTGCGCCAACTGGCCAAGGACGGCATGACATTAATCATGGTGACCCACGAAATGCGCTTTGCTCGGGAAGTCGGCGACAAGCTGGTATTCATGCACCAGGGCAAGGTGCATGAAGCAGGCGACCCAAAGCAGCTATTCGCCCACCCCCGAACCCCCGAGTTCGCCAACTTCATCGGCTCAGTGGAACAGTCGGGCTGACCAGTTCGAAGCTGCCACGCCCCTCCAGCACTACATGGTTGCGTACCTGCAAGGCGTCGGCGGGCAAGTCGACCTCTATTTCGACCTGGGCGATCAAGCGCTTCCCAACTGCTCGCGCCACCAGCACCTGGCCCGGCGGCAACGGCGCAACGCTGGAGTCACCGGGTAGATGGGCGCCCGACCAATCGATGGCGCGCCCGTCCACTTGGGCATGTTTAAGCGTCAATCGGAACCGCCCCTGCTGCCCAAAGCGGAAACCTTCCGCATCGCCCGCGCCGCTGAAACGCAGGGCAATGGCGGAAGGCTGCGTACACAGGACACTCAAGTGCAGCAGGCGTGTGCCCAGTACGGCTTCATGGCGAATCACACCGTAGTCGAGCGTCGATTGGTTCAATGACAGCCGACAGTCCTGCGCCTGCGCCACCGGAGTCATCAACGCCGCAAAGAACAGGGCGCCGCCCAACGTTTTAAGCTTAACCACCATGGCACACCGCCGATGTCGTTTCGTAGAACTTGTCATGGTCCGGCTGGGTGCCGGGCGTGAGCTTGAGCAGGCACGTGGCAGCCTGCGACACTGAAACCCGCAGTTCCTGTGAGTCGTTCGCGTCATTCAGGAAAATCATGCCCTCGCCCACCACGCTGGTCAGGAAGCGGTTGTTCTTGTCGAACACCGAAGCCCCCTGAGGCAGCGGTCGGCCTTGCTCATCGCGACCGGTGACCAACATGCGACGCACTTTCACCACATCGAATGCCACGTTATTGACCGAGCCGCGGCTGGCGGCGAGTACTTTGGTGCCGTTCTTCAAATCCACCTTTTTTGGCAGGGACTGGGTCTGCACTTCGATTCGGCTATCGGTATAGGCCGGCAAGCCCGGGATCACCGCCTGCCCGCTGAAGTCGGTCCATACCGGCCCGTGCGGAGTGCTGATTCTGGCAGCGCCAATGTCGCCGACCGAGACAATGCCAAAGGTGTCCTGCACGGTGTAGGGCGAGAAGGTCACCCCGCCGCCGTGAGCGACGACACCGCCTTGCAACTGCCCGGAATAAGTACTGCCTTGCGAATCGTGGCTGACCCCAAGCCCCATCCGGGTAAACCGTGGCATCAGGTTCAACTGGCCATGCAATGTTTGCTCGCGCGCACTGAGGTCACGCTCCACGCCTATGTCGTAGTTCACGTAATCGTTGACCCGCTCGGTGAGCGCCGAACCCGCCCGGGACTGCTGCCCACGGCGGCTGACGTAGCTGCTGACACGACGATCCCCACCCAGCGGCACGCTGACCTGCAGTCGCACGAACAGGTCATCGTCGAGCGTCGAGTCGCGCCGGTTGTCGCCGGTGTCGACGTCACGACGCGCTCGGGTGCCGCCGACCTGCGAATCGGCGATCAAGCCAACGTCGGCGTATCTGAACGACTTGTTCCAGGAAGCGAACAGGTGCTCTGCCGCTTGCCCGTCAAATTGAGCGCCACGGGTGTAGCCAAGTGAAAAGGCACCCAGCGTGGGATCGAGCCAACTCACGCCTGCCGTGTACTGATTCTTGAAGCGCGAATCCAAGTCGCCGGATTTGACCGGACGACCCGCCTCCAGCACCTCGCGATACCCCTGGGTCTGGGTGGTGGCGCTGAGGTTGAGGTCTATGTTGGCATGCACCGGGCTGCTCACGCTCACGCTGCTGCGAGACCCGGAAATGGCATTGAGGCTGTCTCGGGACTGGTTATGACGCGCGCCCACCGAAACCCGCTGGAAAAACACGCTGCTCAGGGTGCCACCGGCCGACCAGTAGTCCTCGGTGCTCAACAAACCAAAGCCCGCCGATGAATCGCGCCCCAGGCCCCAGGTGCCGCCGCCCATGGCAACAACCGGCGGCGGCGCTGCGTCAGCGGCCTGCTCACGCACCTTACCCAACGAAAAGTAATAGCCCGGCGCCGCAGGCGCAGCCCCGGCAAACGACGCTGCCGGCACCACGAAACTGCGCTTGCCACCGCGCACATCAATCACGCTGACTTCCAGGTCGCTGGTGCCGTTGAGCAACGGCAGCCCCGTGAGCCGGAAAGGCCCCTGGGGCACCAGCGTGCTGTGGATCAACGCGCCGGACTGGCGCACTTCAATCCGCGACTGACTTTGGGCCAGCCCCTCCACGACCGCATTGTTGCTGCCCGCCGGCACGCGCGATTGACCATCCGGCGAGAACTGCACGCCGGACAGCTGGAGGCCGCCGAACAGAGGGTTATTGCTGGATATCTGACCGGCTTGAAAAGTCGACTGCAGCGCCGCGATATCCCGCTGCACAAAGGCACTCTGGTGCTCGGTGCGGGCCTTGCCGTTATCGGAAACGTAATACTGGCGACTGCGAACGATCCAGTCACCGACGTTGAAACCCGCTTCCGTATACGCCGACACGAATTGGCTGGTGCCGCTGCGCGAGTGGCTATCGAAGCCTTGTACGTCATAATTGAACAACCCCGCGGCACCGCCCGTGGCGAACTGCCCGCTCTCCCATTGCGGTTCGCGCAACGACTGCGTGGGCACCACCAATGCGACTTCATCGCTGCCGGGCCGCAGCCGCACCATGGTGGTGGGGAAATCGGCGAGAAAATCATGACAGCCCTGCTCCGCCTTGGCCCCTTCTCGAACGAGGGCGCGGGGCTTGACCAGCCCGGCCTTATCCAGCAAATCCGCGGTAAAGCACAACTGCCCCTGGGCGTCGAAACGAGCATCTACCAGCCCAAGCGGGTTGCCATTGACCCGCAGGCCGACCACCTGGACACCTTCGCGAAAACGCGCCGCCGTGCGGAAGTAATCGGAGACTTTCGGGTCAATACCGTGGGTGGTCAGCGCCGCCAGGTCGAATCCCTCGCCCAGTTCCAGTGCAGGCACAGCGCCAGGCAAGCTCCATAACGTCGCGACGCCCACAAGCAGGCTCGGTCGACACGCCCAGGAAGGTGCCGCGCGCCGGTTATTCGACAGGTTGCTCATGGCTTGATCAACCCTCGTCGGCGCTGACCGACGCCTGGTAACTGTCCGCCGAAAAGCCGTAGACCGTGGCCGGCTGGATCTCGACAGCCGACACGCCTTCCAGGCGCCCCTCTACCGTTGCCGTCAGCACTTCGCCCGGCAGGATATAAGTGCGGGGCAATGTCGCCAGGGCCTTGTGTGGCAGCAGCAGCACCTCCGGCGCCAGGCGCACGACGTAGGCACTGTCATTGGACACCACGAGCTGCTCCGCCGAGCGCTTCCACTTCAGCAGTTCCCAGGGAGAGTGGTGCACCGCAAGCCCGCGCGGGTGCAGGATCAGCGGTAAATTCTGGCGCAGGGTGATACCGATGGTCGCACCGCCCGCTGCACGGGCCTGGGGGATACCTTCGAAAGACACGCGCTTCAACCGCTGGGTTTTCAGAGGCGCCGTGGCGGTGCTGATGAAGCGCACCAACTGGGTTTCACCTGCCTCCACCCGCGAAATGGGCGGCGTCACCACCAGCAGCGCTTCCCTGTCTTCGGGCACGTTTTCAATGACGGCGTGTAGCAGCGCTGGCGCCGCATCGGTATTTTTAATGTTGATTGTGGCCTCGCCCTGCTCTTCATGAAGCACAACTATTGTAGTTTCCGGCAACATACCGTCAGCTACCGCAGCGCCGGTAACCCACAGGCACAAACCGGCACATAACACGCGCGCACTATTTATTATCGAAAGACTAAGCACTCAGTGTTCCCCGCGTCGTTCAAGTTAACTATTGGCCGTCGAGCGCCCACACAAAAACAGTCGAACAGAAATACCGAAGGTGTCTGATCGACTGTTTTTAAATCGCTTTTTAGATGTAACTCAGCTCAAGCGTCGCACGCCCATCAATGACGGTATCGCGACCTAGATCCAAGTCCTGCCCCTTATTGATGACGGCCCTCACTTCCAGGGTTCCGGTCAATTGGGTGATCGACGCCGGAGTCACGGTCGCGCCATTGCGCCACGAGTACTGGCTGGGCGACTGGGCAACCTTGCCGTCCGAGTTTTGCCAGGTACCCGTTGTACCGACACGCATGATGGGGTAAAGGGTGGTGCTGGACGTACGCAGGTCCTTGAGGTTAATCGCGAAACCGCCGGTCTTGCGACCAGCTACGGTGCCCAGGCCATAGTTGTGCGCCTCGGTATAGCCCGTACCCAGATCCCCCAGGATGCCCGTCACCTTGCTGCTGGCCTGCAGATCGACGAATCTCAAGCCGAACTTGGCTGGAGTGGTGCCGCAACTGACACTCAGGGGCGCGGTTTTTGGCGACAGTGGGTTGAATGCCGTTGGCAGCAATGAGCCGGAAGGGATATTGCCGTAGTCAATAATGCCACCTGCGCTCAGGCTAAGATTACATGCGGCCGGTTTGATCGTACCCCTGACGATCAGTTCGGCGCCGGTGGTTGCGTGAGCATTGAGGGCCGCAGCCAGGCATGCGATCCCGAAAGTCAATCCAACAATTCTTTTCATAGTTGACCTGTCACTTAAAGTTGTCAGGCGCATTTATTGTTGTAATCAGGAAAAACAACAAATAAATAACGCCACGGCAAAATTGCCGAGTGACAGTCTGTTCCTTTAGCAACGGGGCGAAAAATAAGACGAGACTTCAATAACTGTGGGAGTGATAAAAATAAATTGTCGGCTTAAAGCCCCACGGCAGTAGGCTTAAACAAAACAACAAACGGAACACTGTCCTTCCAGCTGTAGGTGAAATCATAAACAGCACTATCACCCGTCAAAGTAAAAGATTCCTACGACACC
This sequence comes from Pseudomonas quebecensis, assembly GCF_026410085.1. Lineage (NCBI taxonomy): Bacteria > Pseudomonadati > Pseudomonadota > Gammaproteobacteria > Pseudomonadales > Pseudomonadaceae > Pseudomonas > Pseudomonas quebecensis. Next base: position 5,566,789 of record NZ_CP112866.1, on the reverse strand, counting down.
GAACGAAGACGTAACAGAGTTACGAAAGGAAGACCTATAGGTCCTACGGCAAGTTCTTACAGACCGCCTCTGTGACATTCCCGCAGCGCTACGCGTTGGCGTCAGCGGTCGATCGTGGCACGATGGTCAGGTTATCGACCGAGACCCCCAAACCATGCCGCAATCCCAAGCCAAGAATCTGTCCCTGATCGCCGCCATCGACCTGGGCTCCAACAGCTTTCACATGGTCGTGGCCAAGGCCCAGAACGGTGAGATCCGCATCCTCGAACGGCTCGGCGAGAAAGTGCAACTGGCTGCCGGGATCGACGATGCCCGCCAGCTCAATGAAGAGTCCATGCAGCGCGGCCTCGATTGTCTCAAGCGCTTTGCTCAATTGATCAACGGCATGCCGCTGGGCGCCGTTCGAATCGTCGGTACCAATGCCCTGCGCGAAGCGCGCAACCGTGTCGAGTTCATCCGCCGCGCCGAAGAGATTCTCGGCCACCCGGTGGAAGTCATCTCCGGTCGTGAGGAAGCACGCCTGATCTACCTCGGCGTGTCGCACACCCTCGCCGACACTCCCGGCAAACGCCTGGTGGCGGACATCGGTGGCGGCAGCACCGAGTTCATCATCGGCCAGCGTTTCGAACCGCTGCTGCGCGAAAGCCTGCAGATGGGCTGCGTCAGCTACACCCAACGTTATTTCAAGGACGGCAAGATCACCCCGGCGCGCTACGCCCAGGCCTACACGGCGGCGCGCCTGGAGATCATGAGCATCGAGCACGCGCTGCACCGCTTGACCTGGGATGAGGCGATCGGCTCGTCCGGCACCATCCGCGCCATCGGCCTGGCCCTCAAGGCGGGTGGGCATGGCACCGGCGAGGTCAACGCCGAAGGCCTGGCGTGGCTCAAGCGCAAGCTGTTCAAGCTGGGGGATGCCGAGAAGATCGACTTCGATGGCATCAAACCCGACCGCCGCACGATTTTCCCGGCCGGCCTGGCGATTCTGGAGGCGATTTTCGACGCCCTCGAACTGCAACGCATGGATCATTGCGACGGCGCCCTGCGCGAAGGCGTGCTGTATGACCTGCTGGGGCGCCACCACCATGAAGACGTGCGCGAACGCACCCTCAGCTCATTGATGGAGCGTTATCACGTCGACCTGGAGCAAGCGGCCCGTGTTGAACGCAAGGCGCTGCATGCCTTCGACCAGGTGGCCGAGGACTGGGACCTGCAGGACGGCGTCTGGCGCGAACTGCTGGGTTGGGCGGCGAAGGTGCATGAGGTGGGCCTGGATATCGCTCACTACCATTACCACAAGCACGGCGCTTACCTGATCGAGCACTCGGACCTGGCCGGCTTCTCCCGGGAAGACCAGCAGATGCTCGCGCTGCTGGTGCGCGGCCATCGCCGTAATATCCCCAAGGACAAATTCGCGGAGTTCGGTGACGATGGCATCAAACTGATTCGACTGTGCGTGCTGCTGCGCTTTGCGATCCTGTTCCACCACATCCGCGGTACCCAGGAAATGCCCCAGGTAAAACTGCGGGCCGATGGCGACAGCCTGGAAGTCATGTTCCCCAAAGGCTGGCTGGATGAAAACCAGTTGACCCAGGCCGATTTTGCCCAGGAAGCGGAGTGGCTGACGCGGGTGGGGTTCAGTCTGAACCTGCGCTAGAGAACACCGAAAATAAATGTGAGAGGGGGCTTGCCCCCTCCCTCATTTTCAGACCGTATTGTCTGCTAGTTCACCGCCAGAATCGGGCTACCCAACTTCTCCAACAACGTCGCCTGCGCGCTGCGCGGGTTCTGGTTGCCGGTCGGGGTGTTGCGCACATAGCGCCCGTCGGACTGTAGGCTCCAGCTGTGAGTGTTATCGGTCAGATAACTTTCCAGCTCCTTCTTGACCCGCATGATCAGCTTCTTGCCTTCCACCGGGAAACAGGTCTCGACGCGCTTATCGAGGTTGCGCTCCATCCAGTCGGCGCTGGAGAGGAACATCTGCTCTTCGCCGCCGTTGAGGAAGTAGAACACGCGGGTGTGTTCCAGGAAGCGGCCAATGATCGACCGCACATGGATGTTGTGCGAAACCCCAACGATCCCCGGACGCAGGCAGCACATGCCACGCACCACCAGGTCGATGCGCACGCCGGATTGACTGGCCTTGTACAGCGCACGAATGATTTTCGGGTCGGTCAGCGAGTTGAACTTGGCAATGATGTGCGCCGGCTTGCCGTCGAGGGCGAACTGGGTTTCGCGGGCAATCATGTCGAGCATGCCCTTTTTCAGCGTAAACGGCGCATGCAGCAGCTTTTTCATGCGCAAGGTCTTGCCCATGCCGATCAGCTGGCTGAACAACTTGCCGACGTCTTCGCACAAGGCGTCGTCGGAGGTCAGCAGGCTGTAGTCGGTGTAGAGCTTGGCGTTGCCGGCGTGGTAGTTACCCGTACCCAAGTGGGCATAGCGCACGATTTCACCGGCCTCGCGACGCAGAATCAGCATCATCTTGGCGTGGGTCTTGAAGCCCACCACACCGTAGATCACCACCGCGCCTGCGGCCTGCAGGCGGCTGGCCAGTTGCAGGTTGGACTCTTCGTCGAACCGCGCACGCAGTTCGATAACAGCGGTGACTTCCTTGCCGTTACGCGCGGCGTCTACCAGCGCATCGACGATTTCCGAATTGGCGCCGGAGCGGTACAGGGTCTGACGCACCGCCAATACATGGGGGTCTTTGGCGGCCTGACGCAGCAGGTCGACCACCGGCGTAAACGACTCGAAGGGGTGCAGCAGCAGAATGTCCTGCTTGCTCACCACGCTGAAAATGTTCTCGCTGTTTTGCAACAGCTTGGGGATCTGCGGAGTGAATGGCGTGTATTGCAGCTCCGGGTGGCTGTCCAGGCCGGTGATGCTGAACAGGCGCGTGAGGTTGACCGGGCCATTGACCTGGTACAGCTCGCTCTCGCCCAGGTTGAACTGCTTGAGCAGGTAGTCCGACAGGTGCTTGGGGCAGGTATCGGCCACTTCCAGACGCACCGCATCGCCGTAACGCCGCGAAAACAGCTCGCCGCGCAACGCGCGCGCCAAGTCTTCGACATCTTCGGAATCCAGCGCCAGGTCGGCGTTACGGGTCAGGCGGAACTGGTAGCAGCCCTTGACCTTCATGCCCTGGAACAGGTCATCGGCGTGGGCGTGGATCATCGACGACAGGAATACATAGTTGTCGCCAGCGCCCCCCACCTCTTCCGGTACCTTAATGATCCGTGGCAGCAAGCGCGGCGCCGGGATGATCGCCAGGCCGGAGTCGCGACCGAAGGCGTCGATGCCTTCCAGTTCGACGATGAAGTTCAAGCTCTTGTTGACCAGCAACGGGAACGGGTGCGTGGGGTCGAGGCCGATGGGGGTGATGATCGGCGCGATTTCGTCGCGGAAGTAGCGACGCACCCAGGTCTTGATCTTGGTGGTCCAGTGCCGGCGACGGATAAAGCGGACCTGATGTTTTTCCAGTTCCGGCAGCAGAATATCGTTGAGGATCGCGTATTGGCGATCCACATGGCCGTGGACCAGCTCACTGATGCGCGCCAGGGCCTGGTGCGGCTGCAAACCGTCGGCACCCGCCTGTTCACGGGCGAAGGTGATTTGTTTCTTGAGGCCGGCGACGCGGATCTCGAAGAACTCATCCAAGTTGCTGGAGAAGATCAGCAGGAATTTCAGCCGCTCCAGCAAGGGGTAGGACTCATCCAGCGCCTGCTCCAGCACGCGGATGTTGAATTGCAGTTGCGACAGCTCGCGGTGGATGTACAGGCTGCTGTCATCCAGGTTGACCACCGGCGCCACCGGGGCCGGCACCGGCACTTCAGCGGCGACGACGGGGGCGAGCGGCTCATGTTCCGGCGGCGTCTCGGTGACTTGCTCCACCACCGGGTGGGCGTCTTTTACGGCAACTTCGGAGAGTCCTTCGGTATTCATCGAGTGTTCCTGTGAGGGCTATTGTTGCTCTCTAAGCAATTGGGCGGCGCGGGCGGCAAAGTAGGTCAGAATGCCATCAGCCCCGGCACGTTTAAAGGCAGTCAGGGATTCAAGGATCACCCCTTCACTCAACCATCCATTCTGTATTGCAGCCATGTGCATGGCGTATTCGCCGCTGACCTGATACACGAAGGTCGGCACCTTGAATTCCTCTTTGACCCGGTAAAGGATGTCCAAGTACGGCATCCCAGGCTTGACCATCACCATATCGGCCCCTTCGGCCAGATCGGCGGCCACTTCGTGCAAGGCCTCGTGGCTGTTGGCCGGGTCCATCTGGTACGAGGCTTTATCAGCCTTGCCCAGGTTCAACGCCGAGCCCACCGCATCGCGGAACGGGCCGTAGTAGGCGCTGGCGTACTTGGCCGAATAGGCCATGATCCGCACGTTGACGTGGCCGGCCAGCTCCAGGGCCTCTCGAATCGCCTGGATGCGGCCATCCATCATGTCCGACGGCGCCACCACCTGCGCGCCGGCCGCGGCATGTGACAACGCCTGCTTGACCAGTGCATCGACGGTGATGTCGTTCTCGACATAGCCGTCAGCGTCCAGGATGCCATCCTGGCCGTGGGTGGTGAACGGGTCCAGCGCCACGTCGGTGATCACTCCCAGCTCCGGGAAGCGTTCACGCAGTGCACGGGTGGCGCGCTGGGCTATCCCGTCCGGGTTCCAGGCTTCGGCAGCATCCAGGGACTTGAGTTCAGCGGGAGTCACGGGAAACAACGCCAGGGCCGGAATCCCCAGCTCAACCCAACCGGCCGCCTCTTCAAGCAGCAGGTCGATGGTCAGTCGCTCTACGCCAGGCATTGACGCCACCGCTTCGCGGCGGTTCTCACCGTCCAGCACAAACACCGGCAGAATTAGATCACCGGTCGTCAGCACGTTTTCACGAACCAGGCGGCGAGAAAAGTCATCACGGCGATTGCGACGCAGACGGGTGGCGGGGAACAGGCGATGGGCAGGGGTAAAGCTCACGACAGACTCCTGAGCCCGGGTTCACGGGCGAGCGTTGCAGTTATAAGCGGCCATTATGACGAAGGAATGACAGTTGTGCTTATCGATGCGACCTGTAGTCGCATTCGTCGTTTCCGTAGGAATTGTTCACTTCGTGACACATCTCGATACTTTCATGAATGTTCGCGAAGGCGTAGGCTGCGCGTTCATTTCGCCAGCACCCAGACCATGCTTCAACAATTTCTGCATGACTTCGGCTACTTTGCCCTCTTCCTCGGCACCTTCTTCGAAGGCGAAACCATTCTGGTGCTCGCAGGCTTTCTGGCGTTCCGTGGTTACATGGATATCAATCTGGTGGTGGTCGTTGCCTTCTTCGGCAGCTACGCCGGCGACCAGCTCTGGTACTACATGGGGCGCAAGCATGGCCGCAAGCTGCTGGCGCGCAAACCGCGCTGGCAATTGATGGGTGACAAGGCACTCGAACATATCCGTAAGCACCCGGACATCTGGGTGCTGAGCTTCCGCTTCGTCTACGGGCTGCGCACCGTGATGCCGGTAGCGATCGGGCTGTCCGGCTATCCGCCGCTGCGCTACCTGATCCTCAACGGCATCGGCGCCGCGATCTGGGCGGCCGCGCTGGGCGCAGCGGCGTACCATTTTGGCGCGGTGCTCGAAGGCATGCTGGGCAGCGTCAAGAAGTACGAGCTGTGGGTGCTGGGCGCGCTGCTGGTGCTGGGTTTCGGTCTGTGGCTGCGCCGTCGCTTCAAAAATGCGCGTATCGCCCGTCAGGCCTGCGCCGACGCGCAAGCCCAGCGCGCTGCCGAACCGGTGCCGAGCGAGCAACCTAAGACACCAGTCGAGTAAGCCGGCTTCTGCAGCAGTAAAGGCCGATCACGCTGAGCAGGCTGTAACTGGCCAGTCCCAGCCAGGCCAACGGGCTTGCCGGCCACAGCCCGACCAACGGCGCCAGCCATACCAGCGGCACGTTCAGCGCCAGGCGCACCAGCTCGGCCGTCAATGCCCAGGGGCGATTCTCCAGGGCCACGCCCAAGGCAAACAAGCCCAGCGCCATCGCGCCCCAGCCCAGGATCAGCGCTGCCGTGGGCAGGCCTTGGCCGACGTTCATCAAGTAACTGCCAAAGCCTGCGTAGGCCACAAATTGCAGGGCCACGTACACCTGCTGACGTACATCCAGCGGCACCTCGAACTTGCTGAACTGGCTCAGGTCCGGCTTGGCCAACGGGTACTTGGCCTTCACGTCCTCCGGGCGCCAGCCGGTACGCATGAACCAGATGCGTAGCTTGTCCCATAGGCTGTGCGTGCGCCGCGCATCGCTGCACAGTTGGGCATAGAACTGCAGGTTGGCCCACAGCGGGTTCCAACTGGCCAGCGGCGTGGTCACGCCGAAGATCACCGGTTCGTTTTCGTCCTCTTCCTGGAAGCTGCCGAACAGACGGTCCCAAATAATGAACACCCCGCCGTAGTTGCGATCCATGTAGAGAGCATTCTGCGCATGATGGGCCCGATGATTGGACGGCGTGACGAAGAACCACTCGTACCAACCCAGCTTGGGCACATGCCGCGTATGCACCCAGAATTGATACAGCAGATTGAGCGACGCCACGCTGATAAACACCACCAACGGCACACCGAACACAGCCAGGGGCAGGTAGAAGATCCAGCTCAGCAAAAAGCCCGTGCTGGTCTGGCGCAGGGCAGTGGTGAGGTTGTAGTCCTCGCTCTGGTGATGCACCGAGTGTGCCGCCCACAGGATGTTGCGCTCATGCCCCAGCCGATGCAGCCAGTAGTAGCAGAAGTCATAGAACACGAACGCGAACAGCCACGTCCATGGGCTCCGCGCCGGCAACTCCAGCAGCGCCAGATGCTCAAGGGCAAAGGCATAGGTCAACACGCCCACACCCTTGGTCAACAGGCCCGTGGTGGTGGACAGCACACCGGTGCTCAGACTGTTGATGGCATCCGCCACCCGGTAATTGCGCTGGCCGCGCCAACGGTCGGCGAGCAATTCCACCACGATCAAGGCAATGAAAAACGGTACCGCGTAAGGCACGAAGTCCATGGGCAAGTCCGGTCTATTTTTGTTACATCAAGATTAGGTGCAGTGCTGTGAGATCCCATTGGCAACAGGTTACAAATTAGTAGACATTTAACGCCAAGAACTCAGGAGAAACGCCCATGAGCAAAAAGATTGCAGTGATCCTTTCCGGCTGCGGCGTGTATGACGGCGCAGAGATCCAAGAAAGCGTGATCACCCTGCTGCGCCTGGATCAGCGCGGCGCTCAGGTCCAATGCTTTGCACCCGATATCGCCCAACACCATGTGATCAATCACCTGACCGGCGAAGAAATGCCCGAATCACGCAATGTACTGGTGGAGTCGGCGCGCATCGCCCGTGGCGAGGTGAAGGACATCAGCCAGGCCAATGTCGACGACTTCGACGCACTGATCGTGCCCGGCGGGTTTGGCGCGGCGAAGAACCTGTCGAATTTTGCCAGCGAAGGCACCGCCTGCAGCGTCAACCCGCAGGTACTGGCGTTGGCGGAGGCCTTTGCCGAGGCGAGCAAGCCCGTCGGGCTGATCTGCATCTCGCCGGCCCTGGCCGCGAAGATCTATGGGCCGGGCGTGACATGCACCATCGGTAACGATCCCGATACATCGGCCGCCCTCAATAAAATGGGCGCTACCCATCAGGAGTGCTCGGTAGAAGACATCGTCGAGGATAAAGCGCGCAAACTGGTGAGCACGCCCGCCTATATGCTGGGCAAGAACATCAGCGAGGTGGCGTCAGGCATCAACAAACTGGTGGATCGCGTGCTGGAGTTGACCCACGAGAACGATGAGTGAGCGCCTGATCGGTACAGGCCTGCTCACTCCTGACGCATCAGCTGCGTGAGGATACGATCCAGCGCGTTGGCAAACGCCTGCTTGTCCTTCTCTCCATGGGGCGGTGGTCCGCCGCCCATCTGGCCCTGTTCACGCAGGTCGGTGAACAGGTTGCGCACCGCCAACCGTTCGCTCATGTTTGCCGGGCTGAACTCCTTGCCTCGCGGGTCCAGCGCCGTGACGCCCTTTTTCACCAAACGATCAGCCAGCGGTACGTCGCTGCAAATCACCAGTTCGCCGGGCACCGCATGTTCCACCAGGTAGTCATCGGCGGCGTCCGGGCCGCTCGGCACCACGATCAATTTCACGCAGGAAAAGCCAGGCTTGATCTGGCTCTGCCCGGCTACCAGCACCACTTCGAACTGGCGCTTGAGGGCGAACTTCACCACCAGGTCCTTGGCCGCGCGTGGGCACGCGTCGGCATCGATCCACACGCGCACGTCTAGACCGCCACTCGACGTCTTTCGGCCAGGCGGCTTCGGCCGTACAGCACCACAATCGCCAGGATCGCCACCACCTGCGCACTCAGCGAGTAGGCGTCGGCGTGGATGCCCAGCCAGTCGAAGTCAAAGAACGCCACCGGCCGCGTGCCGAAGACACCGGCCTCCTGCAATGCCTTGACGCCATGCCCGGCGAATACCACCGACAGCGCGCACAGCAGCGCCGCGTTGATACCGAAGAACAGCGCCAGCGGTAGCTTCGCCGAGCCGCGCAGGATCACCCAGGCCAGGCCCACCAGCAGCACCAGCGCCGTGGCGCCCCCCGCCAGCACCGCGTTATGTCCGGCCGGACCGGCTTGCAGCCATAGGGTTTCGTAGAACAGGATCACTTCGAACAGCTCGCGGTATACCGAGAAAAACGCCAGCACCGCAAAACCAAAACGCCCACCGCCGCCTACCAGGCTGCTTTTGATGTAGTCCTGCCAGGCCGCTGCGTGGCGTCGGTCGTGCATCCAGACCCCCAGCCACAGCACCATCACGCTGGCGAACAACGCCGTGCACCCTTCCAGCAATTCACGCTGGGCGCCGCTGACGTCGATCACATACGCGGCCAGTGCCCAGGTAGCCAGACCGGCCAACAGCGCCAAACCCCAGCCCGCGTTGACGCTGCGCACCGCCGACTGCTGGCCGGTATTACGCAGGAAGGCCAGGATCGCCGCCAATACTAGGATCGCCTCCAGGCCTTCCCGCAGCAGGATCAGCAAACCGGAGATGTAGCTCAACGACCAGCTCAGGCCATCGCCACCGAGCAAATCGGCCGACGCGGTGAGCTTCGCCTTGGCGACGTCCAGGCGCTGTTGCACTTGCTCGATCGGTAGCCCGTCCTGCAACGACTGTCGATAAGCCATCAACGCCTTCTCGGTGTCCTTGCGCACGTTGGCGTCGACGTTGTCCAGAGAGCTTTCCACCAGCTCGAAACCTTCCAGGTAGGCGGCTACCGACAGGTCGTAGGCTTGTTCGTGATCGCCATTGCGGTACGCGGCGAGGCTTTTGTCCAAGGTCGTCGCGGTGTAGTCGAGCAACTGCGCCGGGCCGCGCTTGACCTGTGGCGGCTGCGCGCGCTGAGCGCGGAAGGTCGCGGCAGCAACGGCGCCGTCGGCGGCCAGCACTTCATTGGGTGTACGCCGGGCCAGGTCAGCGAGGTTGAATGGCTGCTCGCTTTTGGCGGCCGCCGGGTCGGCGGTAAACCCGGCGATGTAGGTGGCCAGGTCCCAACGCTGACGGTCGTCCAACTGATCGGCGAACGCCGGCATGTCGGTACCTTCGACGCCCAGGCCCAAGGTGTTGTAGATCGCGTAGAGGCTCAGGCGATCCAGCCGCGCGGCATCCCGTAGATTCGCCGGCGGCGGTGTAAGGCCCACGCCCGCCGGGCCATCGCCGGCGCCGGCGGTGCCGTGGCATACCGAGCAATGCTGGGCGTAGAGCGGTGCGCCACGCGTCGGGTCAGGCGTAATGGCCGGGGCCTGGCTCACTTCATAGGCCACCGCCAGCTTGGCGCCCAACTGCCGGGCCTGACGGGCAACGGTGGCACCGTCCTGACGAGCGGTCACCGCCGCGCGCAGTTCTTCGACGCCCGTTACCAGCTCGGCGCGTTCCGGCTTGGCCGGCAAGTCCGCCACCAAACCTTGCAACACCCCAAGAAACTCAACCTGCTCGCGGTATTCCGAGGTGTCCACCACCTTGCCCGCGTCCACGGTCGGCGAGTAATCAGCACCGATGTAGTCCAGCAAATGCAGGGCTTGGGGCGCGCCCTCGGCCGTCGCGGCCAACAGGTTGAAGCTGCACGACATCAACGCCGGCAACACCAGCCAGGCGAGAAAACGGTGGGGGGCAGTCATGAATGAATCTCAAAGGGAAATACGAAGTAACACATTGTTTAACGATAAGGGATTTGACTCAAGCCGTTCGTGACCTGGAACACCTGAGCGCATCGGTTTACGCGTTCAGTAGTGGCATTCTGTGGAGCACATCGCAGCAAAAAGCCATTGTTTTGCCAGTTATGGCGCCTATAATGCCGCGCCCTGTTAGTGCGAAAGGGAATGTCATTGCCGTTTTTTATGCGCAATGACCACATTGGCTGACTACTTTCAGGGAAGAAATCTGCATGGCATTTCGCGCCTTAACTCCGCTTGCGCTCGCGGCGGTGACCTTGCTGTCCGGCTGTTCGATGTTGCGCAGCTACGACACCGAGCTGCAAGCCACTAACCAGCAACTGGCCACCGGCAACGTCGATGCAGCATTGACTCTGCTGGAGAAGAACAACACCGGCGAAGACAAAGACCTGCTGTATTTCTTCGAAAAAGGTGAGCTGCTGCGCGCCAAGGGCGACCTGACCGGCAGCCAGACCGCCTGGCGCAGCGCCGACCTGCAAGTCTACAAATGGGAAGAGTCGGTCAAGTTCGACAGCGCCAGGTACCTCGCCCAGTTCGGTAGCTTCCTGGCCAACGACAAAGTGCGCCGCTACGAAGGCTACGACTACGAAAAAGTCATGCTGACCACCCAGATGGCTTTGAACCTGCTGGCGGTGAACGACTTCGACGGCGCCCGCACCGAGATCAAGAAAACCCACGAGCGCGAAGCCGTGATCGCCGATCTGCGCGACAAGGAATACCTCAAGCGCGAAGACGAGGCCGAGCGCCAGGGCGTGACCACCCAGCTCAAAGACCTCAATGGCTACCCGGTGGCGGCCCTGAACGCGCCGGAAGTGGTCGGCCTGAAAAACAGCTACCAGAGTGCGTTCAGCCACTACCTGGCAGGCTTCGTCTACGAAGCCCTGGGCGAAAAAGACCTGGCCGCGCCCGGTTATCGCAAGGCGGCCGAGCTGCGCCCCAATACCCCGCTGCTGGAGCAGGCCTTGCGAGACCTGGACAAATCCAAGGTGGGCGCGAATGAAACCGACGTGCTGATTGTGGTCCAGAGCGGTCTGGCGCCGGCCCGCGACTCGATCCGCCTGCCGTTGCCGATCCCCATCAACGGCAACCTGGTGATCACCCCGCTGTCGTTCCCCGTGATTAAGGCCGACACCTCCACCGTCACCTTCGCTCAGATCGGTGTCGACGGCCAGCAACAGAACCTCACCGCGCTCAACAGCACCACCGCCATGTCCCGCCGCGCCCTGCGTGACGACATGCCGGGGATCATCCTGCGCACCACCGTACGCGCAGTCAGCCGTGGCGTGGCGCAGAACAACCTGAACAAGACCAACCCCATGGCGGGCCTGGTACTGGGCATCGCTTCGGCCGTGACCGAGGGCGCCGACACCCGCACCTGGCGCACCTTACCGGACATGACCCAAGTGACGCGCCTGCGCCTCAAGCACGGCGAGCACCAGGTCAGCCTGCCCAACGCGCTGGGCGGCACGCTGGTGACGGTCAAGGCCGATCAGCGCTATCAGGTGATCACTCTGCGCGTGGTCGGCAACCAAGTGTTTGCCGGTGGCCTCGCGGCCCATGTCGTGCCGAGCAGCACGCCTCAGGCAATCGCCACCCTTAAACAACCGTAAGGAGCACGCTATGCGTCATTTCATCCTCGGCGCTTTGGCGCTGGTCCTGCTCGTCGGCTGCGCCACCCCGCCGCCACCGGCGCCCGGCAGCGCCGCCAGCAAAATCGTAGTGATGGGCAAGTTCAAGGGCATCGCCGTCGGCGCTATCCGCGTCGCGCGCGAGAACGGCTTCCTGACTGCCAAAGTGCAACTGAGCAACATCACCAGCAGCAACCAGACGATGTATTACCGCTTCGCCTGGCTGGGCGCCGATGGCTTCCCGGTAGGCGACGAAGAGACCTGGAAAGTGCTCAACCTGTACGCCAACCAGGCCACCTTCCTGCCGGCCATCGCCAACCTGCCCCAGGCGGCGGACTTTCGTCTTGAAGTGAAAACCCCTTGAGCCGCTCACCCTTTCTGAGAGATTTCCCCATGTTTGCACGCTTCTCGATGCTCGCCGTGGTCGCCGTCCTGGCCAGCGGTTGCGCCAATACCTCGCCGGTACTCGGCAGCAAGCACATCAACTACGGCGACACCAAGGCCGTGGAAACCGTGACCAACGAGTTCGGCTCCACCGACCTGCAGATGATCGCCGAAAGCATGACCCGCTCCCTGGCGCAGTCCGGCGTGCTGCGAGGTCGCCCGGTGGTGCAGGTGTACGACGTGAAGAACAAGACCAGCGAGTACATCGATACCCGCGAGATCACCACGTCGATCAAGACCCAACTGATGAAGACGGGCACCGCGCGCTTCGCCAGCGACAATACCGACATGCAGAGCCAGGTCGACCAGCTCAAGCTGCAGAACCAGAGCGGCCTGTACAAGAAGTCCACGGTCAGCAAGACCGGCAACATGGTCGCTGCCCAGTACCGTCTGGAAGGCTCCATCAGTTCCATCGTCAAGCGCAGCTCGGACTACAAGGACGTGTTCTACAAATTCAGCCTGCAGTTGATCGACGTCGAGAGCGGCGTGGCCGAATGGATGGACGAAAAAGAAATCCGCAAAACCACGGAGCGCTGAACAATGCGTGCATGGATCGGCATGATCGGCCTGCTGTGCGCCTTTGGCGCCTCGGCCGCGCCGAAGATCGCAGTGACCGACCTGACCTACGAGGCGCGGGTCGAGGAGTACATCCACCAGGTCTCGGCCAGCGACACCTTTCAGGCCAGCGCCTACCACGCCAGTGGCGCCTCGAATTACAGCGAGTACGAAAGCCGTACCAGCTATATCGAGCAGACCGAGCTGCGTAAATTCAGCGGTGATATCAAGGGGGAGATCCTCAAGTCGCGGCAGTTTCAGCTGGTGCAGGGCACGCCCTATACCGCCGATGCCAAGGGTGACGTCTACGACGTCATCAAGCGCATCAAGGCCGGCCACTTCAAGGGGGCCGATTACGTGCTGTTCGGCACTTTGTCGGATATCGACTTCACCCAGGACATCAACGCCCTGGACCACACCAACAGTTATTCGGCTGTGCTGGGCCTGACGCTGGTGGCGGATTTCAGCCTGATCAACACCCGCACCTACGAGATCACGTCGGCGTTCACCGCCATGGGCGAAGGCCAGGACACTAAACTGGTGAACAGCCGTGACATCCGCGTGAGCTTGAACCGGCCACGGGTGGTGAAGGAAGTGTCCAAAGCGTTGGGTGAGGATGTGGCCAGGCAGTTGGCAGAGCAATTGGGCGGTGGCTATCAGGAACCTGGCCAGCCGACACCGCGTAGCAATCTGCCAAGGGACGAAGCGCCGAAGATTCTGCGCTGACCGTTAATCCTCCAGGCAACACAATGTGGGAAGTGGCCAGCCTCCTCCCACATTCTTGACTCGGTTTGGCCAGTTACGCCGTTGCGCGATGCAGGCTGGCCAGAAACCCCGCCGCTCCCACGAACAACCCGGCAAACGTACGATTCACGCGTTTTTGCTGCGTGGGCGTGCGCAACAGGCGCAACACTTTCGACGCCAGCCCGGTGTAGCCCGCCATCACGATCATATCGACGCTGATCATCGTCGCGCCGATGATCAAATATTGAACCAGCAACGGCGCCTGCGGGTTCACGAACTGCGGCAACACCGCGAGCATGAACACCAAGGCCTTGGGGTTGCTGGCATTGACCAGAAAACCACGGAACATCATCGCCATCGGCTTGCCGACGGGGCGCACGGCCGCATCGTTGGCCATGTCCAGAGGCAAGGCACGCCATTGCTTGATGGCCAGGTACACAAGGTAGGCCACACCGAACCATTTGATCGCATAGAACGCGGTGGACGATGCGGCGAGAATGGCACCCAACCCGCCCGCGACCACGGCAATCTGCATCGCCAGGCCCAGTTGCAGGCCGATGGCATTCCAGTAGCCGCGCAGAAAGCCGTATTGCAGGCCACTGGACATCGAGGCGATGGCGCCGGCGCCGGGAGAAAGGGAGATGATCCAACTGGCCAGGAAAAAGGCCAGCCACGTATCGAGTGCCATGACACACCTCGCAGAGAGTTAGCGGTTGTGCCTAAAGCTAACGCCAGCGACCAACGGCTGGCTATCAATTTTTACTCGATATGAACGCTAGCGGTCGCCCGGGAACACATGGGTGCCCGGCCAACGTCGCACCGAGCGCTGGAAGAATAGACTGTTAGGCACCTGCACGATCGCGCTGTCGGTGCCTGCGGCCTCCACTTCGACCAGCGTGGTATAGAGCAGATTGATTGCCACTACCCGCCCCTTGACGCCCGGTTTGTCGACGGTATCCACCAATTCCACAATGTCACCCAGACGAAACGGTCCGACCGTAAAGATCAGAATCGCGCAGAGCAGGTTGGACAACACCGACCACATGGCAAAAAACGCCACGGCGGCGACCGCCACAAACCCCGACAACGCGGTCCACAACACCGTGGCGGACACACCGAGGCGGCCGAGCACGAAGATCAGCGCGCTGCCCATGATCAGCCAGCGCAGGCCGCCCCGCAGCGGCATCAGCAGTTGCGGCGGGAATGGGTAGCGCTCGCCTAGGCGCGTGAGGCCCTTGCCCACAAAGCGCTGCGCCAGGTAACCGGCCAGCAGGATCAACAGGATCTGCGCGCCAATCCACACAGGCTCGACCCACTCTGCCGGCAGTTGCAATGCCTCCATCAGGACAGCGCCTCCAGCTCCGCCTGCAGGGTTTCAAGCAGTTCGAGGGCTTCCATCCAGGCTTCCTCCAATTGCCCTTCGCGCACCTTGAGCTTGGCCTGTTCGGCCAGCAGGTCGCGCAGTTCGTCTTTGCGTGCGGCTTCGTACACGGCACTGTCACCGAGGCTGGCTTCGATTTTGGCCAACCGCTCCTGCACCTTGCCCAGCTCGGCCTCCAACTTATCGGCTTCGCGCTTGTGCGGCGCCAATTGCTGGCGCAACGCAGCGGCGGCCTGGCGCTGGGCCTTTTTGTCGGTCTTGTCCGGGTTGACCGGCGTGTTGCTGGCCGGCGCATTGCGCAGGCGGTAATCGGTGAGCCAGCGGGCGTAGTCGTCGAGGTCGCCATCGAACTCTTCGACTTTGCCATCGGCCACCAGCAGGAAATTATCCGTGGTGCTCTTGAGCAAATGGCGGTCGTGGGAGACCACCAACACCGCACCGCTGAACTCCTGCAAAGCCATGGTCAGCGCCAGGCGCATTTCCAGGTCCAGGTGGTTGGTCGGCTCGTCGAGCAGCAGCAGGTTCGGGCGATCCCAGGCGATCAGGGCCAGGGCCAGACGGGCTTTTTCGCCGCCGGAGAAATTCAGCACCGGCTCATCGATGCGCGCGCCACGGAAGTCGAAGCCACCCAGGAAGTCGCGCAGGGTCTGCTCGCGCTCGGTCGGTGCCAGGCGCTGCAGGTGCAGCAACGGGCTGGCCTTGGCGTCGAGGGAGTCCAACTGATGCTGGGCGAAGTAACCCACCACGGTGTTTTCGCCACGGGTCAGGCGGCCGGCCAAAGGCTCCAGTTCACCTGACAGGTTCTTGATCAATGTCGACTTGCCCGCGCCGTTAGGGCCGAGCAAACCGATCCGCGCACCCGGCGTGAGTTGCAGCTTGACCTTCTCCAGGATGGTTTTATCGCCATAGCCCAGGCGCGCGTCAGAAAGATCCAGCAATGGACTGGAGATTTTCACCGACTCGCGGAACACGAAGTCGAACGGCGAATCGACGTGGGCCGCCGACAGCTCTTCCATGCGCTCCAACGCCTTGATCCGGCTCTGGGCCTGACGGGCCTTGGTGGCCTGGGCCTTGAACCGAGCGATGTAGCTTTCCATGTGCGCGCGTTGCGCCTGCTGTTTCTCGTAGGCCTGTTGCTGCTGGGCCAGGCGTTCGGCACGTGCACGTTCGAACGCAGTGTAGCCGCCGCGGTACAGGGTGATTTTCTTCTGTTCGACATGGGCGATGTTATCGACCACCGCGTCAAGGAAGTCCCGGTCGTGGGAAATCAGCAGCAAGGTGCCCTGGTAGCTCTTGAGGAAATCTTCCAGCCACAGGATCGCATCGAGGTCCAGGTGGTTGGTCGGCTCGTCGAGCAGCAACAGGTCCGAGGGGCACATCAGCGCCTGGGCCAGGTTCAGGCGCATGCGCCAGCCGCCGGAGAAGTCGGCGACAGGGCGGTCCATCTGTTCGTTGGTAAACCCCAGACCGGCGAGCATCTTGCGGGCACGAGCGTCGGCAGTGTAGCCATCGGCGCTGTCCAGCTCCGAGTGCAGGCGCGCCTGGGCGGCGCCGTCCTGAGCTTTTTCGGCTTCGGCCAGGTCGTGCTGCACCTGGCGCAGGCGCAGGTCGCCATCGAGCACATAGTCGATCGCGATGCGGTCCAGGGTGTCGATCTCCTGGCGCATATGAGCGATGCGCCAGTCGGCCGGCAGCAGGCAGTCGCCGGAGTCCGGGGTCAGCTCGCCCAGCAACAGCGCGAACAACGTGGATTTGCCGGCGCCATTGGCACCGATCAGGCCGGCTTTGTGACCGGCGTGCAGGGTCAGCTCGGCGTCTTCGAGAAGACGTTGCGGGCCACGCTGTAATGTTAGGCTTTGAAGTCGGATCATAATGGCGGCGGAGTCTACCAGCTTCGTTCGCCGCTGGCTTGGGTGTGACTATGTGCGCTGACCTGTGGAGCTTTGCTCTTTCGATGTATGCCCGCCCGGGCATAGAAGCCGCCTGCCTGCGCCTTCAGGCGCAAGGGGCGGACGTGTGCCTGATGCTCTGCGGCGCATGGCTGGAACAACGCGGCGTTATCCCGACCGCCGAGCGATTACAGGCGCTCAGGCAAATTGCCGGCCCTTGGCAGACGCAGGTGATCGAGCCGTTACGCCAGTTGCGTGTGCAATGGCGAACGAACGCGCAGCAGGACAAGCCGTTGGCTGCCTTACGGGAACGGATCAAGTCGATGGAGTTGGAGGCCGAACGGCACTTGTTGATGCGTCTCGAAGAGTTGATCGAAACATGGTCATCTGGCGAGCGGGCAGATCAACAGCACTGGCTGGAAAGACTGGCGGCTGAGGATGCCGCCAACCTTGACCACGACGCGCTGCAGCAGCTGCGCGTCGCGGCCACCGGCACTTAAGAGGCGCTGGTTGGGGCAGCGGTTGGCGTCGCCGATGCAGGGGTGCTGCTGGCCGGTGCGGTTGCAGCGGTGGATGCTGCCGGGGTCGCTGCTGGAGTAGCGGGCTTGGCCGGCGAAGGCTTTGCAGCGGCCGGTTTGGCGGCAGCGGGTTTAGCCGTTGGCTTGGCTGCTGGCTTGACGGCAGTCGTTTTAGCCGCAGGCTTGGCAGCCGGTTTAGCGGCAGCGGTTTTAGCTGCTGGCTTGGCTGCTGGTTTAGCGGCAGCGGTTTTGGCTGCTGGCCTGGCTGCTGGTTTAGCGGCAACGGTTTTGGCTGCAGGCTTGGCTGCTGGTTTAGCGGCAGCGGTTTTGGCTGCAGGCTTGGCTGCTGGTTTAGCGGCAACGGTTTTGGCTGCTGGCTTGGCTGCTGGTTTAGCGACAGCGGTTTTAGCTGCAGGCTTGGCTGCTGGTTTAGCGGCAACGGTTTTGGCTGCAGGCTTGGCTGCTGGTTTAGCGGCAACGGTTTTGGCTGCAGGCTTGGCTGCTGGTTTAGCGGCAGCGGTTTTAGCTGCAGGCTTGACTGCTGGTTTAGCGGCAGCGGTTTTAGCTGCTGGCTTGGCTGCTGGTTTAGCGGCAGCGGTTTTGGCTGCAGGCTTGGCGGTTGGTTTGGCCGATGGCTTTTTAGCGGTGCTTGCTGCAACAGCTTTCACGGGGGTACGAGCACCCAACGCCTTAGCCACTGCTTCTTTCACACGACCAACGCCCTGCGCCAGCTTCAAGCTTTCCTGAGCATCTTTTTTCAGTTGGGAAATGTAGGCACGGGTTTCGGCCTGGCGATCCTTGAGGGCGTCCAGCAGGTCCTCAAGTTCTTTGACGGCGTCTTTGGCCTTGGCTTGTGCCTTGGCTTTGCCGGCAGTGGCGGCATCTTGCAATTTGGTACGGGATTTGTGCAGCTTTTCTTGCGCCTTACCGCGTTGTTTCTCCAGCTTGGCGAGCAGTTTTTCTGCATCAGCCAACGCTTGGGAACATGCGCTTTCCAGATGTTCGAGCAAGCTGCCCGAGAGTTGTTGGAGTAAGTGCAACGGGGTATTAACAGGCTTCTGTTTGGCCGACATGGTTTACCTCCTGGCTGACGTGGGTGCGGCTCATACTAGCCCTCTGCTCTTACCGCCGCTAGCGCATGTTGACAGTATCGATAGCCTTGCGTTGCACCGTACGAAAATTCTTATTGGGATGACGAAAATACCCAGCACTTTTTACCTTTCCACACTGGCATAATCCGTCGCACTTTCGGCTGGAGGATGCCCATGTTGCGCTACCTTTTTCTTGTGCTTGGCCTGGCGATTCCAGTGGCCGGTGCGAGCGAATCATCGCCGTCCAAGACCAACGACCAGGATCGGCACGACCTCGCCTACAGCGTGGGTGCCAGCCTCGGCGAACGCCTGCGTCAGGAGGTTCCCGACCTGCAGATACAAGCCCTGATCGACGGCCTCCAGCAGGCCTATCAAGGCAAGCCACTGGCGCTGGACGCTGCACGCATCGAGCAGATCCTGGCGCAGCACGAGGCGCAGATCGAAGCCGCTGCCCAGATCCCCCAAAGCGAAAAGGCATTGGCCGCCGAGCAACAATTCCTCGCCAAGGAAAAAGCCTCAAAAGGCGTTCGTGAATTAGCGGATGGAATCCTGCTCACCGAACTCACGCCCGGCACGGGCAACACGCCGTCGGCCAATAGTCAGGTTCAAGTGAAATACGTCGGCCAACTGCCCGATGGAACAGTCTTCGACAAGAGCAACCAACCACAGTGGTTTCGCCTGGACAGTGTGATCAACGGCTGGAGCAGCGCGTTGCAACAAATGCCGGTGGGCGCGAAATGGCGCCTGGTGATTCCATCGGCCCAGGCGTACGGCGCCGACGGTGCCGGCGAGTTGATCCCGCCTTATACGCCACTGGTTTTCGAGATCGAACTGCTGGGTACGCGTTCCTGAATCCAAAAAAAAACGGTGCGACCCGCGCACCGTTTTTATCGCATCCCCCAGGTCAGGCCTGGGCGACGGTTTGTTCCTTGTGCGCGTTGTGCAGCACTTCGATCAGGCAGTCTTCCAGCTCGAAGCGCTCGTGAAGCAGCGCACCCAATTCTTTGAATTTTTCAGCGACGCATTTGCCTTGATCACAGAGTTCGGTAAACGTCAGCAACATCTCGGTAATCACATCGATACGCGGGTAAAGGGTCTTTGCGAAATCCAGGCCACGCCGGTCATCGAACGCTTCGGCCTCTTTGGTGAGTTGGGTGTAAATGCTCAAATGCCCAGCCGATACGTAATCCACCAGTACAACGCAGAAGTCCTGCAACGGTTCGCGCTTCTCGGCCAACGCCTCGGGCTCGGCACCCAGCGCATCGAAAGCCCGAATCAGTTCATGGCGTGCCTTCAACCAGCTGTCGATCAGCTTGTGCACCCCACCCCAGCGTTCCCGAGCATTCTTGCAACGTTCCAACATGATGATCTCTCTTCCCTAATAGGGGGCGCTGCCGCCTGATGCCCGCGCTCTTCAAGGATAAGCGGGGGCGGAACAAGGCTGACAACCGGTTTGAATAACGCGTGCGGGCCAGATTATGCCCGCACGACTGTGGCTTCAAGGTACGCAGGACAGAAAGTTCATACAAGTGTTTAATCCCCTCCTACAAACCACCGCCGGGTTTTAATGCCTCGCAGGGTGCAGGCCTCGCCTGAGCAGCAGCCGTGAAAACTGCATGATGCCCAGGATCAGCATTCCCACGAAAAACAGCAGGCTCCACTCAGGGAGGCTCAAATCAAACAGCGTCCAGCTGATTTCCATGCAGTCAACGGTACCTTTGACCGCCAGCTGCAGCGCCTGCCACCACGAAATATCTTCGAGCATGTGGCTGGCGTTCGGCCAACAATTGGCGGCCTGCCCAGGTGCGGAATTTTGCAGCAAGACCTGGCGCACGGCGGTGGCCGCCCCCAGTAATGCACAGCCCATGCTCGCCACGCCGTACACGTAGATGATGGGACGCCTGGGGTTATGGAGCGCGGCCACCAGATTGACCAACGTGAACGCCGCTAGAAATACGCGCTGCATTTGGCACAGAAAACACGGGCGCAGCGAGGCTCCGAATTCGAGGTAATAGGAAGCGCCCAACGTCAGCGTACCCGCCATGAACGCCAGAAAAAACAAGGAACGTGAAGGGGCCAAAGACATGCTTTATCCGCATCGCGAAAGACAGGTGGCTACGGTAGAGGAAAGGCCTGACTCCTTTCAATACGCGACAGATCAGCCGATTCCGTGAGCGCTTAAGGAGATCCCGCCAGAACCTGGAAGACTTTAAGCCACTGTGTGTAGGAGGCTGCCGCCAGCAACGCCTGGCCGAGTTTTGACCTCCTAGAAAGGGCTGACGCTCAGACGCGTCTGAGGCAGCCCTCGGCTCTGTTCCTACATCAAACTCGCGCGGGAACTGGCAAGGGGGACGCCAGCAGACGGCTATCCAGCAAGCCCAGGCCTTCCTGGAACAGTTGGTTGCTGCGCTCGGTATCCCCCAGTTGCGCCAACAAGCGTGCCAGTTCGGCGCAGGCCTCGGGGTTGCGCTGCACCTGCAGGCTGCGTTCGAGGTAGTCGCGCGCCTTGCCCCACAAGCTGTTCTGCAGACACAAGCGACCCAAGGTCAGCAGCAGGCTGGCGTCGCCTGGATGCTCCTTGAGCCGGCCTTCGGCAAACTTCAACTGCCGCGCCGGGTCACTGCCACGCAGGAGGCCATACAGTCGCATCAGGTGGCTGTTGTAGTCGCGTTTGATCGCTGCGCGCAGGGCCTCCTCGGCCTTGGCGTCTGCGCCCAACTGGCGCAACTGTTCGGCATAGGCCAGCACCAACTGCGGTTCCTGGCGCTGGGCGGAGGTGAGTTGTTGCCAGGCGCGCTCCAGCGACTGCAACCCCGCCTCGCCCTGCTCTTCGCGCTGGGCAGCCAGGCTCAGGTTCTCACCCCATGCGCGACGTTCCAATTCGGCCAGTTCAGCGGCGGGTAACACCTTGTCCTTACGCAGTTCCGGCAGCAGCCGGATCACTGAGGACCAGTCGCCACGCTGCTGATGCAAGCGCTGCAATTGGCGCAGGAGTTGCGCGTTATGCGGGTGGCGCTCATGCATCGCCTGCAGGGTGACCAGGGCCCCGTCCGTGTCGCCACGGTCCAGTTGCAGTTGGGCGTGGCTCAAGGCGACCGCCAGCTCAGCCTGGGGCTGGCGCTCAAGGGCCCGCTCGAGCAAACCGTCGGCCTCTTCGTAGCGCCCCTGCTCGTTGGCCGCACGCGCGGCGCCGAGATAGTAGAGCAGCGGTTGGCGCTCAGCTTCGGCAGCCCGATGCAAATGGCGTTCAGCGCTGGCCCAACGTCCCTCGGCGAGGTCCATCTGGCCCTGCTCGATAGCAATCTGCACACGACGGCTGCGGTTACGCCGCGACCAGGGGTTGACCACACCGCTCGACGTGGTGACCAGGCTCAGCGCCACGCGGATCAGATAGATTGCCAGGGCGATGCCACATACCGCGATCAGGGTCGCCCAAAGGCTCGACTCGTAATGCAACACATGGGGGTAGGTAATCAGCACGTAGCCGGTATGTTTCGAGATGCCCACGGCCAGCGCAAGGGCGATGGCAATCGCCAGCACCAGGATCACATAGAAACGCTTCATCGGCTCTACTCCTGGGTCGCCGGCTTGGCAGCCGCCTTGGCTTCATCGGCGGACAAGTGACGACGATCAAGATACGCCTGCACAGCCGCCAAGCTGGCGGCCAGATCGGGCGTCACCACCGAAACGGCTTTAGGCTCAAGCTCGGCAATACGCGCCAGCATCGCTTTGCTCTGGGGATTATCCTGATTGAAGTTGTCCTGCAGCACACTGCGCGCTTCTGCGAGCGAGCGACTGTACACCGCCGACTCGCCATTGAGCGCAGCCCATTGTGCTTGCTCAAGAGCCAGACTCAAGGCCAGGCGAACCTGGTTCAAGCCTTGGCCGGCGAGCAGCGGACGAATGTTGTCGTCCGGGTTGAAATCGATACGGAAGTAGCGGGAAATCTGCTCCCACCATTCGCTCCAACGGCTTTGTGTGTCAGTGGTCGGCCGCCCATCGCTGGAAGGCTCGGTCAACTGATACTCCGGCGCAATCGCCGCCAGCTGCACCACTTGGTCGCGCAGGGCGGCCAATTGCAGGTAAAGCCCGGTGCGATCCGGTTGTTCGGTACTGCGCAGCGCCACCAGGCTCTTGGCCAATTGCTCACGCGCGGCGTACGCACCTGGGTCGCTTTGCTCGCGAAGAATCTCGTCGGCGCCCTGCACCAGCGCCAGGGCGCTGTTGATGTCCTGTAACGCCGACAGACGCAGGCTCGCCAGGCGGATCAAGTGCTCGGCCTCGGCCAGGCGCCAGTCCTGACGACTGGCGCCCAGCACGGTCTCCAGCCGCTGGCTCAAGTGTTGTTGATCGGCCTGCAACTGCGTCACCAGGCGACGGCGCTCTTCCAGCTCGTCCGCAGCTGGCAACTGGGCCAGACGCGCGGCCAGTTGCTGCTGGTTCTGCTTGAGGGACTGGGATTGGTCGTCCAGGGCCTGCACCTGACCGGTCTGCTGCTGGCCGCTGGCTTGCAGGGCACGGACCTGCCAGATGCCCCAACCGCCGGCTGCCACCCCGGCAACGCCGAGCAGCAAGGCGACGACTGCCAGGCCATTGCCACGGCGCGGCGCGGTGACCGTTGACTCGACCGGCGCTTGAAGTGCGGGTTGAGCTTCATCTTTAGGCAAGGCTGTTTCGCTCACGTATCCGTCCTTTGCGTATCAGAGAGTGGGGCGGGATCTTTTTATAAGACAATGCCGCGTAACGCCACTAACAACGCCGCAGCGCTCGCGCCGCGACAATCCACAACTTTTTCTGCGCCGGCAGCCTGCGCCATCTGCTGGACTCGCGGGCTGGGTACGAACAATGGCAGTTGTGCCACCTGTGGCCAATCGGCACCGGCCAGGGCTTGCAGATGCAAAAAACCCTGCCCACTGCTGACCACCACGCCGTTCAAGCGTTCCAACTGGATGCGCCGCGTCAGTTCACCGACGTCGTACTCAGGCAGGAGCCGCCGGTACAACTCCAGATAATCGACACTAACACCTCTGGCGCGCAACTGTTGCGCCAGCAACTCGCGACCGCCCTCACCCCGCACGATCAGCACTCGCGCATCGGGGCGAGCAATCGCCTCGCGCAACGCCGGCAGTTGCAGCAAAGCCTCGCTGTCGTCGCCGGTTTGCGGGTAATCAACCCTGTAGCCACGCGCGGCCAACACCTGCGCGGTGGCCGCGCCGACACTGAACCACTGCACCTGAGGCCATTGCCTGTCCAGGTATTGCAAGGCCAGGCGCGCGGCCGGCTTGCTGACCACGATTACCGCGCAGTAACGGCCCAGATCACGAAGTACCGCCTGCCGTTCCGGGCTGACAGGCAGCGGCTCGATGTCCAGCAAAGGCAGGCTGCTGCTGTAGATCCCGACGGCGGATAACGCCGCCGCCAGCGCCACCGATTCCTCGGCGGGCCGCGTCAGCAGCAAGCGCCAGCCGATCACTGCGGCCCGGCCTCGCCATAGACTTTTTGCAGGATGGCGCCGGCGCCCTTGGCCAGCAGTTCTTCAGCCACCTGGACCCCCAGTGCCGTCGCATCGCGTTGCGGACCACGCACCTCGGCGGTCAGCAACGTGCCGCCGTCGGGGTCGCCCACCAGGCCACGCAGCCACAGGTTATCGCCTTCGAGCACCGCGTAGCAGGCAATCGGCACCTGGCAGCCGCCATTGAGGTGCTTGTTCAGGGCACGCTCGGCCGTGACGCGCACTTCAGTGTCGTAGTGATCCAGAGGCTTGAGAAGCGCGTGAATTTCGCTGTCCGCGCTGCGGCACTCAATGCCCACTGCGCCCTGCCCACCCGCTGGCAGGCTGTCTTCGACACTGATGGCCGAAGTGATGCGGTCCTCGAAACCGAGACGGATCAAACCGGCGGCGGCGAGGATGATGGCGTCATATTCACCGCTGTCCAGCTTGGCCAGGCGGGTGTTGACGTTTCCGCGCAGAAAGCGGATCTGCAGGTCGGGGCGGCGGGTCAGCAGCTGAGCCTGGCGTCGCAGGCTCGACGTGCCGACGATGCTGCCCAAAGGGAGGTCATCCAGCGATGCGTAGTTATTGGAAACGAAGGCATCGCGCGGGTCTTCGCGCTCGCAGATGCAGAACAGGCCCAAGCCTTCAGGGAAGTCCATCGGCACGTCTTTCATCGAATGCACGGCGATGTCGGCTTCGTTCTCCAGCAGCGCGGTTTCCAGCTCCTTGACGAACAAGCCCTTGCCGCCGATCTTCGACAGCGGTGAGTCGAGCAGCTTGTCGCCACGACTGACCATGGGCACCAGGGACACCTTGAGGCCCGGATGGGCAAGCTCCAGGCGTGCTTTGACGTATTCGGCCTGCCATAGGGCCAAGGCGCTTTTACGGGTGGCGATGCGGATTTCGCGAGAGGACATGAATCAATCCGTACTGAATAGATACGGCAGATAATAACAGCTCAGGCAAATACGCCTTGATTTGAATCAGCAAGTGCGGGGCCTCCCTGGCCTCGTCGCACCGGGATAAGGAATGCAAATTGCGCCACAGCCCTCGAACTAAAGCTGCTGCATCATCTTGCGTACGCCGGCGACATGCCGTCGGCTGACGATCAAGGCATCGCCATTGAGCCCTTTGAGGAACAACTGGAAGTGCCCCAATGGCGTGCGTTGCAGGCGTTCGATACGCTCTCTGGCCACCAGTGCATTGCGGTGGATCCGCACGAAGCGGTCGCCGAACTCATCTTCCAGGGCCTTGAGCGGCTCGTCGAGCAAGACTTCTCCCGCTTCGTGACGCAAGGTCACGTACTTGTGGTCGGCAATGAAGTACACCACTTGATTCAGGGGAATCAACTCGATGCCCTTGCGGGTACGCGCACTGATATGACTGCGGGGGCCGTTGCCACTTTGGGCGGCAGGCTGGGTCAAGGCGGCGAGCTGGGCGCGGCTGGGGCGCTCGGCCTTTTTCAGGGCCTTGAGCAGCGCTTCGGCCGTCACCGGTTTAGTCACGAAACTCACACCGCTGTCTTCCAGCGTCTGCGCGGGAAACTCTTCCTGGGCCGCACACAGCACCACGGCCGGCGGTGATTCGCGTTCACTCAGGCGGGCGGCAACCTGCAGACCATCCAGGCCCGGCATGCGGATATCGAGCAGCAGTACATCCGGCTTGAGGCTGTCGATCAGCGTCAACGCTTCCTCACCGCTGGTGGCGCTCGGTTCTAGGACTGTATAACCCTCGAGCTCACCGACCAGACGGCTCAGTCGGTCGCGGGCTTGGGGTTCGTCATCAACGATCAGGACATTCATATTGCGCTGGATTCCTGCGTGAGTCTCGCACATGGATAACGTAGACAGGTGCGGTGACTTGCGTCACAGCGATCCACGCTAAGACTAGTGCGAGCGGCAAAAAGTGCCCCGACGGTGGCACCCATATTTACCCGGATCTGTTCAAGAGTGCCCAAGACCTGCAGCCTTCGGGCATCGTCGTAGGGTTTGCTGATACACAATCCGAATACCCCCCTTGTTTAATGGTTAGTCTGGGCTCTGACCGCAATAGCCGACTTTGGTGCATTCATACACTCTCAGTCCAACTGTAGACGCTCGCCGAGGCGACATTGCTCAATCGTCAAATATCGTTTCAATAAGCGTCTTTCTCCAGTCTCGTCCCGGACGTGATCGGCGGCAAGGCACTTAGCCATCCTTTGTACAAATAAAAATGCCGACGACCCTCGCCACCGCCTCCGCGAGCAACCCTGTTATGATCGGCGTCACACGTCCATGCCTTTTACTTACAGCAAATCACGAGCGAATCCATGAGCACCGACAAGACCAACCAGTCCTGGGGCGGCCGCTTCAGTGAACCCGTCGACGCCTTCGTCGCGCGCTTCACCGCCTCCGTCACCTTCGACCAGCGCCTGTACCGCCACGACATCATGGGCTCCATCGCCCACGCCACGATGCTGGCCAAAGTCGGCGTGCTGACCGACGCCGAGCGCGACAGTATCATCGACGGTCTGACCACCATCCGCGGTGAGATTGAAGCCGGCACCTTCGACTGGCGCGTCGACCTGGAAGACGTGCACATGAATATCGAGGCGCGCCTCACCGACCGCATCGGTGTGACCGGCAAGAAGTTGCACACCGGGCGCAGCCGTAACGACCAGGTGGCCACCGATATCCGCCTGTGGCTGCGCGATGAAATCGACCTGATCCTGGCCGAGATCACCCGCCTGCAAAAAGGTTTGCTGGAGCAGGCCGAGCGCGAATCGGACACCATCATGCCCGGCTTCACCCACCTGCAGACTGCGCAACCCGTGACATTCGGCCACCATCTGCTGGCCTGGTTCGAAATGCTCAGCCGCGACTATGAGCGCCTGGTGGACTGCCGCAAGCGCGCCAATCGCATGCCCCTGGGCAGCGCCGCGCTGGCCGGTACGACTTACCCGATCGACCGTGAGTACACCGCGCAATTGCTGGGCTTCGATGCCGTGGGCGGCAACTCTCTGGATGGCGTGTCGGACCGCGACTTCGCCATCGAATTCTGCGCCGCCGCCAGCATCGCGATGATGCACCTGTCGCGCTTCTCCGAAGAGCTGGTGCTGTGGACCAGCGCGCAACTCCAATTCATCGACCTGCCGGACCGCTTCTGCACCGGTAGCTCGATCATGCCGCAAAAGAAAAACCCCGACGTGCCTGAGCTGGTGCGTGGCAAGAGCGGCCGTGTATTCGGCGCACTGATGGGCCTGCTGACCCTGATGAAAGGCCAGCCATTGGCCTACAACAAGGACAACCAGGAAGACAAGGAACCGCTGTTCGACGCCGCCGACACGCTGCGCGACTCGTTGCGCGCGTTTGCCGACATGATCCCTGCGATCAAGCCCAAGCACGCCATGATGCGCGAAGCCGCCCTGCGCGGGTTCTCCACCGCGACTGACCTGGCGGACTACCTGGTGCGCCGTGGCCTGCCGTTCCGCGACTGCCACGAAATCGTCGGCCACGCCGTGAAATACGGCGTGGACACTGGTAAAGACCTGGCGGAAATGAGCCTGGAAGAACTACGCCAGTTCAGCGACCAGATCGAGCAGGACGTGTTTGCCGTGCTGACCCTGGAAGGTTCGGTCAACGCCCGTAACCATGTGGGCGGCACGGCGCCGGCACAGGTGAAGGCAGCCGTCGTGCGCGGCCAGGCACTGCTCGCCAGTCGCTAAGACATATGGGAGGGGTTTTGCCCCTCCCATACTTGATTACTTTTTGGCCGCAACCATCGCCATGAACCCCGGCATCGCGGCCTGCCTGTCAGCCTCTACCTTCCGGGCGTTAGGCATGTCATTCAGACGTTCCAGCAATGCCTTGGCAGCCGGCAGCTGCGCCAGCAGGTCCAGGCCAAACAATTTATCCCCCACCCCGCAGGCCAGGTTCAGGCTGTACATAAAGTACAGATCCGCGATCGTGAAGCTGTCTCCCGCCACATACGGCGCAAACTTGCCGTGCCTTCCCAGCGAAGCGATGCCCAGCAGCAATTCCGCCCTGGATTTTTCCTTGATCGCCTCCGGCACTTGCATGCCAAAAAATGCCTCGCCAAAACACGCCCGCGCAGGCAACTCGATGTACAGTTCGATCTCCCTGCACAACGCCAGCACCTGGGCGCGCTGGAACGGGTCGGCCGGGAGCAGCGACGGCCCTTCCTGGGTTTGTTCGATATATTCCAGAATCACGCTGGTTTCATTGATAAACCCCTGCTTCACACCCAATACCGGCACCTTGCCGCGCGGGCTGACGGCCAGAACGTCAGGGGTCTGCCCGGCATAAAACGGCACTTCTTCAAAGGGCAGGCCCTTCTCCAGCAGCGCCAGTTTCACCATGTTGTAGTAGTTGCTGACCGAAAATCCGTAAAGCTTGAGCATCGCAAAGCCTCCAGGCCGTGTGCGGGGTTGGCTGCAAGCGTTATAGACGCCGCCGGGCCATCTGACCAGCAGCATCACCTGGCTGAATGGGGGTAGACTGGCGCCCTTTCCTTGAAGGAGTCCCGCCATGAGCGAGCCCACCGATATCGATAGCGACGAAGAAACATTCACCGAAAATACGTTGATCGAAGCGATCGAAAACCAGATCGAAAACGACAACCCGCCTGCCGCCAAGGCCACGTTCAACAAGTTGACGCTGGTGGGTTACGAGCGCGAGGAGATTCTGAATCTGATGGCTCATGTGCTGGCGTTCGAAATCGACGCCATGTTGGATGAGGACCGCGCGTTCGATACCCAATGGTATGAAACAGCGCTGCGCGCACTGCCCGATCTGCCGCCTGAAAAGGATTAATCCCGACACGCAGCAACGCTGCTGGACAGTTCGGCAAAGTGCGTTCACCTTATGGTCTGCTAGCCTCTAATAAATTTTAGAAAGTCTGGAGTCCTTATGTCGTATACCCCTGAGTTGGTTGCCGAACTGGAAATCCTTGTACTCTTCCCCTTGGACAGCACCCAGGAAGGCCTGAAAGTCCATCAGACCGCCGCTCCCGCTGCCATCGCCGCGGCCAAGCGCCTCCACGCGAAAGGGCTGATCGATCAAGCGGATGGAGGCTACCTGACCAGCCTTGGCCGAGACGCTGCAGAGCAGGCCCAAACCCTGCTGACCATCCTCACCACCGCCAGCACTAAAGAAGCAGCCTGAGAGCGTACGCCGCCCATGGAGTCCGCTTCCTGCGGATTCCGAGGGCCGCATTATGGAGCGTCTCGATTTTTAACCTCGAAAGCCATTTCCCTCTAAACCTCCTACGTTTCTGGCTGTAAACTCCTACACGGCCGCCCATGCCGGGCCCTGCGAGCCGCCGAGTTCTACATGACCCGCACCCACGAAATCCGCCCCGACCTGGACGAAGGCATCGACCGCAAGGTGCTGGCCCAGTTGCGTGCGCGGTTCATGACCCTGAACGAAGGCCGCATGGCGCGAGCCGTCGAGGGGCTGACGCCACGCCAGCAGAGCGTGCTGACGCTGCTACCGCTGTTTTTTCATGTTAATCATCCGCTGCTGCCCGGTTATGTATCGGGCAGCACGCCGGCCGGGCTGTCGAATTTCGAGCCCGACGCCCAGGCCCTGGCCGAAGCTCAGCGCCTGACCCGCTCGTTCTCCTATAAGCCACGCCATGGCAACCCGCCAAGGCCGATTCACGGGCTGTACCTGATGGGCAGTCTCGGCACGCTGGCGCAGGCCGACCAGAGCGATATGGACGTGTGGGTGTGCCACGCAGCTGACCTGGGCGAGAGCGAACTGGCCGAATTGCGCAGGAAATGCCAGTTGCTGGAAACCTGGGCCCTGAGCATGGGTGCCGAGGCGCACTTTTTCCTGATCGAGCCGACCCGCTTCGTACTCGGTGAGCGCGATACGCAGCTCAGCTCCGATGATTGCGGCACCACCCAACATTACCTGTTGCTCGACGAGTTCTACCGCACCGCCATCTGGCTGGCCGGGCGCACGCCTATCTGGTGGCTGGTACCGGTCTATGAAGAACCTCGCTACGCCGAGTTCACTCACACGCTGCTGTCCAAACGCTTCATCCGTGCCGACGAGACCCTGGACCTGGGCCACTTGGCACACATTCCGGCGGGCGAGTTCATGGGAGCCGGGCTGTGGCAACTGTTCAAAGGCATAGAGTCACCTTACAAGTCGCTGCTCAAACTGCTGCTGACCGAAGTCTATGCCAGCGAGCACCCACAGGTGCATTGTCTGAGCCTGCGATTCAAGCGAGCCGTGTTCGCCAATCAGGTTGACCTTGACGAGCTGGACCCCTACATCGTGGTGTACCGCCGCATCGAGGAATACCTCACGCAGCGCAACGAGCCCGAACGCCTGGAGCTGGTAAGGCGCGCGCTGTATCTGAAGGTCAATCGCAAGCTCAGCAGCGGCCAGCGCACGACCAGTTGGCAGCGCCTGCTGCTCGAACGTCTCGCCGATGAGTGGGGCTGGGACCATCGCCAACTGGCCCTGCTGGACAGCCGCAGCCAGTGGAAAGTACGCCAGGTGGCCTCTGAACGCCGTGCCCTGGTCAACGAGCTGAACCACAGCTACCGCTTCCTGGCCCAATTCGCGCGCACGGAGCAGACCGTCAGCCTGATCAACAAGCGCGACCTCAACGTGCTCGGCCGCCGGCTGTATGCAGCGTTCGAGCGCAAGGCCGGCAAAGTCGAGTTCATCAACCCTGGCATCGCCCCGGACTTGGCCGAAGACACCCTCACGCTGGTGCAGTCGCCCGTCCGCAAAGAGCCTGGCCAGCACCATTGGGGCTTGTATAACGGTAACCTCACCGCGCTCGAATGCGAGCACTTCGCGCCGATCAAGCGCAGCCGCGACCTGCTGGAAATGCTCACCTGGTGCCATCGCAACGGGGTCATCGACAGCAGTACACGCCTGGCCCTGCATCCTGGCGTCAGTGACATGACCGAGTTCGAGTTGTTCAACCTGCTGGGCAGCCTGCAGCAGACCATCGCCCTGCCCCTGACCAGCGTTGATGAGGAGCGCCTGCTGCGCTCGGCGGTGCCCGAAGAGGTGCTGTTGCTGATCAACGTCGGCGTCGACCCGCTCAAACACCACCGCGACCTGAATATCCTGATGACCACCGAGCGCACCGACTCCCTGAGCTATGCCGGGGTGCGCGACAACCTGGTGCTGACATTGGACCAGGTGACCCTCAACAGCTGGAACGAGGTCATGGTCAGCCGCTACGACGGGCCGCACGCGCTGCTCGACTGCCTGCGCGATTACCTCAACCAATTACCGCCGAATCACCTGCCGCGCCTGCGGGTGCGCTGCTTCTGTCACAACCGTGCACAATTTATCGCGCAGCGCGTGGAAGAAGTCTTCGACACCGCGCAGAACCTGCTGTTGGGCCGCTCCAACCATCGCTACCTGTTGCAAGTGCAGCAGCATTACCACGTGATGGAGTTGACGCCGGGCCAGGCCGTCCACGTTTCATTGGCCACTCAAGAGGCGTTGATCGCGTACCTCAGCGAGGAACTGGCCAGCTACAGTCCGTTGCACCTGGACGCCATGGCTTTGGAAGACCACGACCTGGCGCTACTGTTACCCATGGGTATGGCGGACTGTGTGCAGGTGTTCTACCGGGTCAACGAAGGGTTCGCGGAGCTGTATGTGCTGGATGAATTCAACGCACTCTGGCAACAGCGCCTGCCTTTCCATGATGAGCAAAGCCTGTTGGTGCCGTTGCAGCGCTTTTTACAATCGATCATCTACCGCCGCGACGCGCTGTCGCCGCTGGACCCGCAACAGCCGATGAGCGCCGTACAGACGCTGTATTACCAGCTGTTGCCATCCGGCAGCGGACGCGCCCGTGGCATCGAGCCTCGGCCTGTGCCCTTGGCCTCGGAGAACAAACCGTTCTATGACGTGCAGGCCATTATCAGCAAGGCGGCACCCGGTCAGGTGGGCATCACCCTCTACTGCAATCAGCGCGAGTTTTCCGAACTGGAGTTCGGCGACCAACTGTTCACCGTGGTCGCCCGGGAGATCGTCGGGCAGCGCCGCGAAACCGAGCGCTACCGCTGCTACATCACCGACCTGGACTTGTCGGGCCTGCTCGGCGATGTGCAGAGCCCGAGTAATCTGTACCTGCGCTATAAGGCCGAGCTGGAGCTGTCGCTCAATGAGGCGCTGCGCCAGATTTAGAGCGGGAAGGCGCCCCCATCCTTGGGCTGGCCTTCAACGCTGAGCAATTCAAGCTTGAGAGTCTTGCCGCCGGGTGCCGGCCAGTCGATGTGCTGGCCCACTTGCAGGCCGAGCAACGCGCTGCCCACTGGCGCCATGATCGAAATCTTGCCTTCGTCGGCATTCGCATGCTTCGGGTAGACCAGGGTCAGGTGGTAGTCCTTGCCGCTGCCTTGCTCGCGGCAATGCACGCTGGAGTTCATGGTCACGACACCCGCGGGCACTTCATCGTGGCCAACCACCTCTTCGGCGCGGTCGAGTTCGGCCTGCAACGCTTCGACGCCGGGAGACTCGTCGCCCAAACGGTCGATCAGTTGCTCCAGACGCTGCACGTCAAGGCGGGTGAGGATGATGGACGGTGCGGTGGTCATGATTCAGGCAGACTCCTTTTTTCTGCACAAAAAAGCAAAACCCCGCCAGAAAAAGGCGGGGTTCTCACGGGCCTCGATGAGTGGAGGCGTAACCGGACACTAACACAGCGTCACAAATAAACAAGACAGCCTCAGGCGTGGGCCTTGCGTCGCTCGGCCTGGGCGCAGATCACACGGCGTCGATCGTCGTCGGCCGAGCGCCATTCGCGGATGTCTTCCACATGGCGAAAGCACCCGAGGCAGACTTTTTGCTCATCCAGGCGACACAAACTGATACAAGGTGACGGCACCGCCGGGCTGACGTTGCTGAACAACGGCTTGGGCGGGCGTACGGGGGCGGGCTGGCTCACGATCAGATCTCGTCGAAGTCCAGCTCTTCGCCGGTATAGTCCTGGACCAGGCGCGCGAGCATCTCGCCCAACAACTCTTCACTCTTATCGCACTGCCATTTGCGGCTTTCTTCGTCGTAGTCAAAGTGGATGCCACCGGAGCGCGCCGCCAGCCAAAGCTGACGCAGCGATTCCTGGCGACTGAAGATCAATTGCTGGCCACTCTCGAACTTGACAGTCAACACACCGGCCGATTGTTCCAGATCCACGTCCAGGTCGCTGTCGTCGAAAATATCTTCCAGCTTCTCCTGGGTGGCATCCACCAGGTCGTGAAAACGGGCTTCGGTCAAACTCATTGTGGCAACCTCAAAAGTGTCTGGTTTTGCTCAAGCGCCGCACGATACGGGCGAGCCTCGCCGATTGCAAAGGATACCGATTTCATCGCAGATGGCGGTATGAAATATCCCCTTCCAGCGTAGTCCGCTTCCCTACCATCTCGGCAAACCCCCGCCGGACGGGTATTCCAGCGCATAGGCAAGGTGGCGGGTGGTCGGTATACTCGGGCGCAATTAATGCATATTCAAGGATTTCGCCATGAAGCGCCTGATCTCTTCCCTTGCTGCGCTCGTCGCGGTCGCCTGCCTCGTTAGTGCCTGTGGTCAGAAGGGCCCGTTGTACCTGCCCGATGACAGCAAAGACCCTAACGATCAGGCGCAATCGTCGCAAAAGCCAGCCAAAGCGCATAAGCACGACACCTTCGAATAAGGGAACCCCATGGACGCTTTTAACTACCGGGACGGCGAGCTGTTCGCGGAAGGCGTGGCGCTGTCCGCGGTTGCCGAACGCTTTGGCACCCCGACGTACGTGTACTCGCGTGCGCACATCGAAGCGCAGTACCGTTCGTTTACCGATCCGTTGAATGGCGTGCCGCATCTGGTGTGCTACGCGGTCAAGGCCAACTCGAACCTGGGTGTGCTCAATGTCCTGGCGCGTCTGGGCGCCGGTTTCGACATCGTGTCCCGTGGCGAGCTGGAACGGGTGCTGGCCGCCGGCGGCCAGGCCGACAAGATCGTGTTTTCCGGCGTCGGCAAGAGCCGTGAAGACATGCGCCGCGCCCTGGAAGTCGGCGTGCATTGCTTTAACGTCGAGTCCACCGAAGAGCTGGAACGCCTGCAAAAGGTGGCCGCCGAGATGGGCGTTCGCGCGCCGATCTCCCTGCGCGTCAACCCGGACGTCGACGCCGGCACCCACCCCTACATCTCCACCGGTCTCAAAGAGAACAAGTTCGGCATCGCGATTGCCGACGCCGAGGATGTGTACATCCGCGCCGCCCAGTTGCCGAACCTGGAAGTGCTGGGCGTCGACTGCCATATCGGCTCGCAACTGACCACACTGCCACCATTCCTCGATGCGCTCGACCGCCTGCTGGCGCTGATCGACCGCCTGGGCGAATGCGGTATCTACCTGCGCCACATCGATCTGGGTGGTGGTGTCGGCGTGCGTTACCGCGACGAAGAGCCGCCGCTGATTGCCGACTACATCCAGGCCGTGCGCGAGCGCATCGAAGGCCGCGACCTGACGCTGATGTTCGAGCCGGGCCGTTACATTGTCGCCAACGCCGGCGTGCTGCTGACCCAGGTCGAGTACCTCAAGCACACCGAACACAAGGATTTCGCCATCGTCGATGCGGCGATGAACGACCTGATCCGCCCGGCGCTGTACCAGGCCTGGATGAATGTCACAGCGGTAACGCCTCGCAACAGCGCTGCGCGCGCCTATGACATCGTCGGCCCGATCTGTGAGACCGGCGACTTCCTGGCCAAGGATCGTCAGCTCGCCCTGGAAGAAGGCGATCTGCTGGCCGTGCATTCGGCCGGTGCCTACGGGTTTGTCATGAGTTCCAACTACAACACCCGCGGCCGTACCGCCGAGGTGCTGGTGGACGGTGATCAAGCGTTTGAAGTGCGTCGCCGCGAGACGGTAGCCGAGTTGTATGCTGGCGAAAGCCTGCTGCCGGAGTAAGCCATGCTGCTGCGTTTTACCAAGATGCACGGGCTGGGCAATGATTTCATGGTTCTCGACCTGGTCAGCCAGCACGCGCACATCCTGCCCAAGCACGCCAAACAATGGGGCGACCGTCATACCGGCATCGGTTTCGACCAACTGCTGATTGTCGAGGCCCCGACCAATCCGGAGGTGGATTTCCGTTATCGGATCTTCAACTCCGACGGCTCCGAAGTGGAACAGTGCGGCAACGGCGCGCGCTGCTTCGCGCGCTTCGTGCTGGACAAGCGCCTGACCGCCAAGCGACAGATTCGCGTCGAGACCAAGAGCGGCGTGATCGAACTGGACATACGCAATGACGGCCAGATCAGCGTCAACATGGGCGCGCCACGTCTGGTACCGGCGGACATTCCGTTCCAGGCCAGCGAGCAGGCGACCAGCTATGCGGTAGACGTCGATGGCAACGTGCTGGACCTGGCGGCCGTGTCGATGGGCAATCCCCACGCCGTGCTGCGCGTCAACGACATCAACAACGCGCCCGTGCACGATCTGGGGCCGAAAATAGAACACCATCCGCGCTTTCCGGCGCGGGTCAATGTGGGCTTTTTGCAGGTGATCGAGCGTAACCGCGCGCAACTGCGCGTATGGGAACGAGGCGCCGGCGAAACCCAGGCGTGCGGCACCGGTGCTTGCGCCGCTGCCGTCGCCGCGATCAGCCAGGGGTGGATGGATTCGCCGCTGCTGATCGACCTGCCCGGCGGACGTTTGTCCATCGAATGGGCAGGCCCGGGCCACCCGGTGATAATGACCGGGCCGGCCACGCGCGTATACGAAGGACAGGTCCGTCTATGAGAGAGCCAATCCAATGACCGATAAGCCTCAAGTACCCGCACAAGCATCCCCGGGCGAAACTCTGGAGGCCGCTGCCGTCGCGGCGTACCTTGAGGCTCATCCGGATTTCTTCGTCGAACACGACGAACTGCTGCCGGCCCTGCGCATCCCGCACCAGCGTGGCGACACCGTGTCGCTGGTGGAGCGGCAGATGAAAATCCTGCGTGAGCGCAACATTGAAATGCGCCACAAGCTCTCGCACCTGATGGACGTGGCCCGCGATAACGACCGCCTGTTCGACAAGACCCGTCGCCTGATCCTCACACTCCTGGACGCCGCCAGCCTGGAAGAAACAGTGATGGCCGTGGAAGACAGCCTGCGCCAGGATTTCCAGGTGCCCTTTGTCAGCCTGATCCTGTTCAGCGACAACCCGATGCCGGTGGGCCGCTGGGTCAGCGGCAGCGAAGCCCAGACTGCCATCGGCGGCCTGCTGTCCGAAGGCAAGACCATCAGCGGCACCTTGCGCGAGCACGAGCTCGACTTTCTGTTCGGTGCCGAACAGCGCAAACAGATCGGCTCCACCGCCGTGGTCGCCCTCAGCCATCAAGGCCTGCATGGCGTACTGGCCATCGGCAGCCGCGACCCTGCGCATTACAAAAGCTCGGTGGGCACGCTGTTCCTGACCTACATCGCCGAAGTGCTTGGCCGCGTCCTGCCGCGCTTCACCACCGCCCTGCGCGCGGTGCGCTAGCCATGGAACGGCAACTGGACGCTTACTGCGCTCACCTGCGCAACGAGCGCCAGGTGTCGCCCCATACGCTGCAAGCCTACCGGCGGGATTTGAATAAAGTCCTGGCCTACTGCGAAAAGCATCAGGTTGCCAGCTGGAAAGCCTTGGACATTCAAAACCTGCGCAGCCTGATCGCGCGGCTGCACCAGCAGGGGCAGTCCTCGCGCAGCCTGGCTCGCCTGCTGTCGGCGGTGCGCGGGCTTTACCATTACCTCAATCGCGAGGGCCTGTGCGATCACGACCCGGCCACCGGCCTGTCACCGCCCAAGGGTGAACGACGACTGCCCAAAACCCTGGATACCGATCGCGCCCTGCAGTTGCTGGAAGGCGCCGTGGAAGATGACTTCCTCGCTCACCGTGACCAGGCCATCCTTGAGCTGTTCTATTCCTCGGGCCTGCGCCTGTCGGAGCTGACCAGCCTGAACCTCGACCAACTGGACCTGGCGGACGGCCTGGTGCAAGTGCTTGGCAAGGGCAGCAAGACCCGCGTTTTGCCTGTGGGCAGCAAGGCTCGCCAAGCGTTGCAGCAATGGCTGGCGCTGCGTGCGCTGGCCAACCCGGTAGATGACGCCGTGTTTATCAGCCAAAAAGGTCTGCGCCTCGGCCCACGGGCCATTCAGGTCCGGGTCAAGGCCGCGGGCGAACGCGAGCTGGGGCAGAACCTGCACCCGCACATGCTGCGACACTCCTTCGCCAGCCACCTGCTGGAGTCGTCCCAGGACCTGCGCGCCGTGCAGGAACTGCTCGGCCACTCCGACATCAAGACCACGCAGATCTACACCCACCTGGATTTCCAACACCTGGCAACGGTGTACGACAGCGCCCATCCACGAGCCAAACGCATCAAGGACAGCGACTCATGAGTATCAAGCTGATCACTTTCGACCTGGATGACACACTCTGGGACAACGTGCCCGTCATCATCAGCGCCGAAGCATCGATGCGCGAATGGTTGGCGACCCATGCATCCAAAGTGGGCGACCTGCCCCTGGAGCACTTCGCCAGCCTGCGCCAACAGGTGCTGCAACGCCACCCGGAGCTAAAGCACCGCATCAGCCTGTTGCGCCATCGGGTATTGATGCATGCATTCGAAGAGGCCGGTTATCCACAGCCCGAAGCCACCGAAATGGCTGATGTGTGCTTTGAAGCGTTCATCCATGCACGTCATCAACTGACGGTCTTCCCAGAAGCCGAGCCTATGCTGCAGGCGCTGCGTCGCCAATATCTGCTGGGGGTCATCACCAACGGCAACGCCGACGTGCAGCGTGTAGGCCTGGCGGACTACTTTCACTTCGCGCTGCGCGCTGAAGACATCGGCATCGCCAAACCGGATGCGCGGTTGTTTCAAGAGGCATTGCAACGGGGCGGAGTGGATGCCAGTGCGGCGGTGCATGTGGGCGATCATCCTGGGGACGACATTGCCGGCGCGCAACAGGCGGGGCTGCGTGCAGTGTGGTTCAACCCGACGGGCAAGACTTGGGCGGCGGATACGCGCCCGGATGCGCAGATTCGCAGCCTGACGGAGTTGCCGGAACTGCTCCGTAACTGGCAATAACCGTGGAGATTTAACTTTGGGAGCCGGGGACTGATACACCGCTACCGGGGGCAAGCCCACCTTCCACAGTTGAATCGCATAAGACTCAATAAATCATCAGGCATGAAAAAGCCCGCAGCGACGGCGGGCTCTTTCTTACAAGCAGGTGGCTGGCCTCAGATAGGACGGCTGCCGTACTTGTTATCCGGTTTCTTGGGTGGATCGGCTACCACGTTGGGCTCGACCTCGACCACTTTGCCGCCTTTCGCGAGAAACTCTTCCATCGCACGGGCCAGGGCATCACGCTCTTTGTTCTTGGCCTCAACGCTCGGCAACTCATCGACCGACACTGCGGCCTTGGCTTTGCCTTTGGCCTTGGGAGCAGCGTCATCGCCTACACTGTCATCGGCCTCGTCAGGCACGTCGTCAACCGCCGCCGCTTCGAGGCTATCATCAGCCTCGTCTTCGTCACCGACTTCAAGGTCGTCGTTTTCCAGATCATCGTCGCTCATGTTCTACCTCATGACTTGCGAAAAGCAGATTAGTTATAGCCCAGCTTCACCCTCTGTCGAGCTCGCCGGAAAAAAATCACATCCACTGGATTACCAGTGGCTTACGCCTCATCACCCTGCAGGGTGGCGAGGACTTTGCGAGCACCGCCATGATCACGGTGCTCGCCCAGGTAAACGCCCTGCCACGTCCCGATCGCCAAACGGCCGGCCTTCACCGGCAAACTCAGCTGACAGCCCAGGAGACTGGCCTTGAAGTGCGCCGGCAGATCGTCCGGACCTTCGTCGTTGTGTTCAAACCCTGCGCGGCCTTGCGGCACCAGCAAGTTGAAAAACCGTTCGAAGTCACGGCGAACCGCCGGGTCGGCGTTCTCGTTGACGGTCAACGAGGCCGAAGTGTGCTGCAACCACAGGTGCAACAGTCCTACGCGACACGCCTTTAATTCAGGCAAGCCGGCAAGCAACTCGTCGGTCACCAGGTGAAAGCCCCGGGGCTTGGCCCGCAGGGTAATCAGGGTCTGTTGCCACATACAGTTCTCCGCCCATCGGCGCGCATTCTAGCGCGCTCTGGGAAAAAACAAAGTGTCGAATACGCCTACATGCCTGTAAGACATTCGCATGCTGAAAAATGCTCTATACGTCCCGACGCAAACATGACGCAAAAACCGCCGGAGCCTGTATGACTGACAAACGCCAGGCAAAAAAATGCCCGGCAAGCCGGGCATCTTTTTTTCCGCGTACTTACAAGTTGTAGCCGCGCTCGTTGTGTTGCGCCAGATCGAGGCCGACCGCTTCTTCCTCTTCGGTAACGCGCAGCCCCATGACCATATCCAGCACCTTGAGGATGACGTAGGTGACGATCGCCGTGTAGATCACGGTGAAGCCCACGCCTTTGCACTGGATCCAGACCTGTGCCGCTACGTCCGTCACGGTACCGAAGCCGCCCCATGCAGGCGCTGCGAACACACCGGTAAGGATCGCGCCGACGATACCGCCGATACCGTGCACCCCGAACGCGTCCAGGGAGTCGTCATAGCCCAGCTTGCGCTTGAGGCTGGTGGCGCAGAAGAAGCAGATCACACCGGCCACCAGGCCGATCACCAGGGCGCCCATCGGGCCCACGGTGCCTGCGGCCGGGGTGACGGCAACCAGGCCCGCTACCACGCCCGAGGCGATGCCCAGTGCGCTCGGTTTACCGTGGGTGATCCACTCGGCGAACATCCAGCCCAGTGCTGCGGCAGCGGTAGCGATCTGAGTGACCAGCATCGCCATGCCGGCGGTACCGTTGGCGGCCGCCGCGGAACCTGCGTTGAAACCAAACCAACCAATCCACAGCATGGCCGCGCCGATCAGGGTGTAACCCAGGTTGTGCGGCGCCATCGGCGTGGTTGGGTAACCTTTACGCTTGCCGAGCACGATGCACGCCACCAGGCCAGCCACACCCGCGTTGATGTGCACCACGGTGCCACCGGCGAAGTCCAGCACGCCCCAGTCCCACAGCAGGCCGCCGTTGCCGCTCCACACCATGTGTGCGATCGGTGCGTAGACCAGAGTGAACCAGATGGCCATGAAGATCAGCATGGCGGAGAACTTCATACGCTCAGCAAACGCGCCGACGATCAGCGCCGGTGTGATGATCGCGAAGGTCATCTGGAAGGTGATGAACACCGCCTCAGGGAACAGTGCCGCCGGGCCGGTAATGCTGGCTGGGGTGACACCGGCCAGGAACGCCTTGCCCATGCCGCCGACGAAGGAATTGAAGTTGACCACGCCCTGTTCCATACCGGTGGTATCGAACGCGATGCTGTAACCGTAGATAACCCACAGGATGCTGATCAGGCCAGTGATGGCGAAGCACTGCATCATCACCGAAAGAATATTTTTGGAGCGAACCATGCCGCCGTAGAACAGCGCCAGGCCAGGGATGGTCATGAACAGCACCAGCGCGGTGGATGTGAGCATCCACGCCGTGTCGCCGGAGTTGAGGACTGGAGCAGCCACTTCGTCTGCCGCCATGGCCAGGCTTGGCATTACGATGGACAACAGGGCTCCGAGCCCTGCGAATTTACGCAGAGTCATATTGTTTTCTCCTGGGGCGTTGGGGTTTGGCGGCTTAGATTGCGTCGGTATCGGTTTCGCCGGTACGGATGCGAATAGCCTGTTCCAGATTGACCACAAAGATCTTGCCGTCACCGATCTTGCCGGTGTTGGCAGCCTTGGTTATCGCCTCGATAACCCGGTCAAGATCCTTGTCGTCAATGGCGACATCAATCTTCACCTTCGGCAGGAAATCCACTACATATTCCGCGCCGCGATACAGCTCGGTGTGACCCTTCTGCCGACCGAAGCCTTTGACCTCAGTAACGGTAATGCCCTGCACGCCGATCTCGGACAACGACTCGCGTACATCGTCCAACTTGAACGGCTTGATGATGGCAGTGACTAGCTTCATGAAAACTCTCTCCCGAATTGGTGGACTTGCCCCAGGAAAACAAACCCGTCTCAAGTCTAAGCGCAGTGCCTGGCTTTGTAACGCGTCGTCGCCTCGGCATGCCGTTGCGACGCCAGCTAACCACTGGTGACAAACCTGTACCCCTGATCCATCGGCGCACTGCATTCGTCACAGCGACTGCATCAGTGCATGGGTCATGATCGTCTAAGCAGAAACCTTGCCAGCTCCGTGAAACTCACTGAAATCAATCCTTTGCTCACTTATGCCCACCTGCGGGGCGATGTGGCGAGCCTGATGCGCACAAAAACGGTGCGCAGCCCGCCGGAGCCCTGCGCGAAAAGCGTGCGCCCAAGGCCGTGAAAAAGACTATAGACGGTGCGTGATACACTGCCCGCCAACTGTTTTCCGGAATATTTCCCATGCTCGCGCCCAAAGATTTCCTCGATGCCCTGAGCGGCCACGCCTCTCGCCTGTTCAGCGGCGAAACTCCGCTGCCCCGCAATGAAATCGAAAGCCAGTTCAAGGCCTTGCTGCAAAGCGGTTTCAGCAAGCTCGACCTGGTCAGCCGTGAAGAATTCGACAGCCAGATGGTCGTGCTCGCCCGCACGCGGGCACGGCTGGAGAGCCTGGAGGCGAAGGTGGCGGAGCTGGAAGCGCGGCTGACGCCTGACCAGAAATAACCCACACTCCTTTGCACAAGCGAGCTTGTTCGCGCAGATCTTCGCGAGCAGGCTCACGTCGCCACGCCCAAGATACGTTCTGTAAAACCTCCCCACCCCGCGCTGACTTGCCTCGTCTACCCTTGAAAAACCGCAGGAAGCGGCCCTCATTTTTCAAGGAACGAGCATGTCACTGGCCATCGTCCACAGCCGCGCCCAAATCGGTGTCGAAGCCCCCGCCGTCACCGTCGAAGTGCACATGGCCAACGGCCTGCCGTCCCTGACGCTGGTGGGCTTGCCCGAAACCGCAGTCAAAGAAAGCAAGGACCGCGTGCGCAGCGCCATTCTCAACTCCGCGCTGCAATACCCGGCCCGTCGCATCACCCTCAACCTCGCGCCCGCCGACCTGCCCAAGGATGGCGGGCGTTTTGATCTGGCGATTGCCCTAGGCATCCTGGCCGCGAGTGTGCAGGTGCCGACGTTGATGCTCGACGACGTGGAATGCCTGGGCGAATTGGCGCTGTCCGGCGAGGTACGCGCCGTCAAAGGCGTGTTGCCGGCGGCGCTGGCTGCGCGCAAGGCCGGGCGCACTGTGATAGTGCCGCGCGCGAATGCGGAGGAAGCATGCCTGGCATCGGGCTTGAAAGTGATTGCAGTGGATCACTTGCTGCAGGTCGTGGCGCACCTCAATGGGCACGTGCCGATTGAGCCCTACACATCCGACGGTTTGCTGTACCTGAGCAAACCGTACCCGGACCTGAGCGAAGTGCAGGGCCAGATGACGGCCAAGCGGGCATTGCTGATCGCCGCGGCCGGCGCACACAACCTGCTGCTGAGCGGCCCGCCGGGCACCGGCAAGACCTTGCTCGCCAGCCGCCTGCCCGGCCTGCTGCCGCCCCTGAGTGAGCAGGAAGCCTTGGAAGTCGCTGCGATCCAGTCGGTGGTCAGCCTGGCGCCGTTGAGCCACTGGCCCCATCGACCGTTTCGCCAACCGCACCACTCAGCCTCCGGGCCGGCCTTGGTGGGCGGCGGCTCAAAACCCCAGCCGGGGGAAATTACCCTGGCGCATCACGGCGTGTTGTTTCTGGATGAACTGCCGGAATTTGATCGCAAGGTGCTGGAGGTTTTGCGTGAGCCGCTGGAGTCAGGGCATATCGTGATTTCCCGCGCGCGCGACCGAGTGAGCTTCCCGGCGCGCTTTCAACTGGTCGCAGCGATGAATCCCTGCCCCTGTGGGTATCTGGGCGATCCTACCGGCCGTTGTCGCTGTACGCCGGAGCAGATCCAGCGCTATCGCAACAAACTGTCCGGGCCGCTGCTGGACCGGATCGATCTGCACCTGACGGTCGCGCGTGAAACCACGGCGCTGAACCCCACCCAAGCGCCCGGCGATAACACCGCGACGGCGGCCGCACAGGTTGCCGACGCTCGAGAACGGCAGGAAAAACGCCAGGGCTGCGCCAACGCGTTTCTGGATCTGCCAGGGCTGCGTGAGCATTGCAGGCTGGCGAAGGCCGATGAAAGCTGGCTGGAACATGCCTGCGAGCGGCTGACACTGTCCTTGCGCGCGGCTCACCGGCTGCTCAAGGTCGCCCGTACCTTGGCCGACCTGGAGCAGGCAGAGGCGATCACTCGCGAGCATCTGCAGGAGGCACTGCAATACCGCCCTGCGGCGGTCACTTGAACCTCGTTTTTACCCGCCAGCGCTTCAGCGGAAGCGGTCCACCTCATGCCGCAAGCCCGACGCCAGGGTCTCCAGCTCCTTGGCGGTGATCGCCAGGTTCGACACCACTTCGCGTTGTTCGCTGTTGGCCAGCGCAATGCTCTGCAGATTACTGCTGAGCAGCGTTGCGGTGCTGCTCTGCTCCTGGGTGGCGGTGGTAATTGCGGCGAACTGCTGGCCGGCCGAGCGGCTTTGCTCGTCGATTCGCGCCAGGGCCGAGGCCACATCGGCATTGCGCGACAGGCCTTCCTGCATCAGCACCTTGCCCTGCTCCATGGTGCTGATGGCGTTACCGGTTTCCTTCTGGATGCTTTGAATCATTGCGGAAATTTCGTCGGTGGCTTCGCGGGTACGCGAAGCCAGGTTGCGCACTTCGTCCGCCACCACGGCGAAACCACGCCCCTGTTCACCAGCACGTGCCGCCTCGATGGCTGCGTTGAGCGCCAGCAGGTTGGTCTGTTCGGCGATGGCCGTGATCACGCCGACGATCCCACCGATTTCCTGGGAGCGCTGGCCCAGGGTGTTGATCACTGTGGCGGTGCTGTTCAACGCCGTGGCGATATGCTCCAGCGAAGATGAGGCCTCCTGCATCGAGTTGCGACCGATGCGGGTTTGCTGGGCGTTCTCCTGAGCCAGGCGTTCGGTGTTGCCCATGTTGTCGGCAATGTTCAGCGACGTCGCACTGAACTCTTCCACCGCGCCGGCCATGCTGGTGATTTCGCCGGACTGCTGCTCCATGCCTTCATAGGCGCCGCCGGACAAACCGGACAGCGCCTGTGCACGGCCATTAACTTCTTCTGCGGCCTTGCGGATATGCGACACCATGGTCGACAGCGCTTCACCCATCTGGTTGAAGGCGCGCGCCAGTTGGCCGATTTCGTCGTGACTGGAAACGTTCAGGCGTGCACTCAAGTCCCCCGCACCCAAGGCTTCAGCCTGGCGCACCAGATCGCCCAGCGGCGCCAGCTTGCTGCGCAGCAACCAGACCGTAGCGCCCACCGCCAGCAACATCGCCAACACACTGCCGATGACCAGGCGCAGGCCGACGGCCCAGGTAACCGCACGAATTTCCGCCTTGGGCATGCTGGCAACGACCGCCCAGGGGCCACCGTCGAAGGGCACCGATACACTGTAGAAATCTTCGCTCTTATCG
Organism: Pseudomonas quebecensis; assembly: GCF_026410085.1. Lineage (NCBI taxonomy): Bacteria > Pseudomonadati > Pseudomonadota > Gammaproteobacteria > Pseudomonadales > Pseudomonadaceae > Pseudomonas > Pseudomonas quebecensis. Next base: position 5,522,228 of record NZ_CP112866.1, on the reverse strand, counting down.
CTCCAGAACCGCCCCTTGCCCGGGGTTTTGGCCAAGTCCAGCATTACCGGCACCGCCTGCTCCGGGGTCTGTACGCCGGCCGGTGGCACCAGCCAGTGTTTCTGTTCATCCAGCAAGGCCAGCGAACCGGTCTGGCCGATACGGAAGCGCTTGAGATTCTCGAACTGGACACTCTGCGCGTCCGTGTAGTCGAAGCCGATGAACAGCACGGCGATGACTTTACCGCCGGCGTCCCGCACCGGGCTGTACTGCGTCATGTAGGAGCGATCGAAAAGTACTGCCCGACCAATATAAGGCTGTCCGCTGAATACTCGCGCATAGGCCGGACCCTGACGGTCCAGCACGGTGCCAATCGCGCGGCTGCCGTCCTGCTTGGTCAGGGAAGTGCTGACCCGGATAAAGTCATCGCCACTGCGCACGAACACCGTAGCGACGCCGCCGGACATCTGTTTGAACTCGTCCACTTCGTTGAAGTTGTTGTTCAACACATCGCTGCCCAGGTACAGGCTCGGGGTCTGCACACCGGCGACGGCAATCGGCTGGTCCGCGCGCACGCTCAAACCGGCACTGAAACGCTGCTCGAACAGCCCGGTCAGGCGCTGGGTGCTTTCACGCAACGTGCTGTGGAACGTGTTGAGCTGATCGGCGAGCAAGCGTGCCTCACTGGCCAAGTGTTCCTCGCGGGTATCAAGGTTGGCGGCATCCAGGGAACGCAAGGCAAAAACAGTGCTGCCGCCGATGGCGACAGCCAGGATCAAGGCGAGGGCAATACCCAGTTGTGAGGCGATCCGAGCGCGAGGTTGAGACATGACAGCTCCTGGCCGAGGCCAGGATCATCCTGATCTCTTAGCGATGCTCGGCAAATTATCCAGTGGGGTACGTCGGCGCACAGTGGCTCCAATACTGCTACTTCGGCGGGATGAGCAAATACTTGAGCAGATCGCAGGGGTATCACGCAAACGGTTGCGCAGCAGGCGCTGCGGGCTTCAATCCAGGCGTTCCACCGTCGGCAGGAGCATGGCCTGAACTTCACTCTGAAGAAAATCCGCCAGGCGTCGCAGGCGTTCGCCACCGGGACGGGTCTTTGGCCAAACCAGGTAATAGTTTTCTCCACTGGCCACGGCGGTCGGCCACGGCAGGCTCAACCGGCCCTGGGCGACGTCTTCGGCGACCATAAGCAGGTCCCCCATGGAAACCCCATACCCACGCGCCGCGGCAATCATGCCCAACTCCAACGTGTCGAAGACCTGTCCGCCCTTGAGCGACACTTGAGACGACAGCCCCATGCGCTCCAGCCAATAGCGCCAGTCACGCCGATCGGGCGTGGGGTGCAGCAGCTCGGCCGTGGCCAGGCGCGCCACATCCCAGGGACCATCGTCCAGCAGGTTCGGCGCGCCAACCGGAATCAGCATCTCGGGAAACAAGTGGCACGCCTCCCAGTCCGTCGGAAAATGGCCGTTGCTCAGCAGCACCGCGCAGTCGAACGGTTCCTGATTGAAGTCCACTTCATCGACGCTCATCCATGCGCTCGTCAATTGCACCTCGTTGCCCGGCTGCAAATGCCGGAAGCGGCTGAGCCGCGCCAGCAACCAACGCATGGTCAGGGTCGAGGGCGCCTTCATGCGCAGGATGTCGTCATCGGTGTTCAGGGTGTGGCAGGCCCGCTCCAGCGCGGCAAAGCCTTCGCGTACGCCAGGCAGCAACAGCCGTGCGGCTTCGGTGAGTTGCAGATGGCGCCCGCTGCGCTGGAACAGGCGACAGGCAAAATGCTCTTCGAGGGTGCGGATATGCCGGCTCACGGCGCTTTGCGTGATCGACAGCTCATCCGCCGCCCGGGTGAATGAGTTATGCCGGGAGGCAGCCTCGAATGCCCTCAGGGCATACAGCGGAGGAAGACGACGAGACATAAGGAAAGCTCCGACAACGCAATAAGAGAACCGTACCAGAATCCACAGATGCATGAGTTTTAATCATGTGAACGATCGCATTTATCCCTTTGTGCAATAGGCCGGGAGCGCCGAGAATCAACCCTCCCCCCATTCCATGACTTTTCGAGCGTGATGATCATGCAGCATCCGGCACGTACCGAACTCTGGGCCATCCTGCGGCTGTCAGGGCCGCTGATCGCTTCGCAGTTGGCCCACATGTTGATGGTGCTGACCGATACGCTGATGATGGCGCGCCTGAGCCCCGAAGCCTTGGCCGGCGGCGGCCTGGGCGCGGCGAGCTATTCGTTCGTGTCGATCTTCTGCATCGGCGTGATCGCCGCCGTGGGTACGCTGGTAGCCATCCGCCACGGCGCGGGCGACATCGAAGGCGCCACGCGCCTGACCCAGGCCGGGCTCTGGCTCGCCTGGCTGATGGCCCTGGCAGCCGGCCTGCTGCTGTGGAACCTCAAGCCCGTGTTGCTGCTGTTCGGCCAGACCGAAACCAATGTGCATTCTGCGGGGCAATTCCTGACGATCCTGCCCTTCGCCCTGCCCGGCTACCTGAGCTTCATGGCGTTGCGCGGTTTCACCAGCGCCATCGGCAAGGCCACGCCGGTCATGGTGATCAGCCTTGGCGGCACGGTGCTTAACTACTTGCTAAACCACGCGCTGATTGAAGGTCTGTTCGGCTTGCCGAAACTGGGCCTGATGGGCATTGGTCTGGTCACCGCGATCGTCGCCAATGGCATGGCGCTGGCACTGATGTGGTACATCCGTAGCAATCGCGCGTATGCGGCTTACCCGCTGAGCAGCGGCCTGCTGCGTCTGAACACCCATTACCTGCGCGAATTGTGGCGCCTGGGCCTGCCGATCGGCGGCACCTATGCGGTGGAAGTCGGATTGTTTGCCTTCGCGGCACTGTGCATGGGCACCATGGGCAGCACGCAACTGGCCGCGCATCAGATCGCCCTGCAGATCGTCTCGGTGGCGTTCATGGTGCCGGCGGGTATGTCCTACGCGGTGACCATGCGCATCGGCCAGCATTACGGGGCCGGGCAGTTGCTGCAGGCACGCCTGGCGGGACGCGTCGGGATCGGTTTCGGTGCCTTGGTGATGCTGGGTTTTGCCGCCGTGCTGTGGCTGTACTCCGACCCTCTGATCGGACTGTTCCTCGACCATAACGACCCGGCATTCCATGACGTCATTGTATTGGCCGTCAGCCTGCTGGCCGTGGCGGCCTGGTTCGAACTGTTCGACGGCGTGCAGACGATCGCCATGGGCTGTATTCGTGGGCTCAAGGACGCCAAGACCACCTTCCTGGTGGGGCTGGGTTGCTATTGGCTGATCGGGGCGCCGTCGGCATGGTTGATGGCGTTCACCCTGGGCTGGGGGCCAACCGGCGTGTGGTGGGGCCTGGCGCTGGGGCTGGCCTGCGCGGCGGTGAGCCTGACGTGGGCGTTTGAAGCAAAGATGAAACGCATGATTCATCAGGAACCTGCGACTCAAGGCGTGTTTCAGGCTGCGCAAGCAGACTGAAAGGCCGACTTCACCGGCTCCACCGCGCTACATAACCGCGCCCGGCATGGCCTGCTGGCCATCGCCGACGGTCAGGTAAGCCACCAGCTCAGGCAATGGCAATGGCTTGCTGATCAGGTAGCCCTGGGCCTGATCGCAGCCAAATAACCGCAACAGCGCCAGTTGTTCCTGGGTTTCCACGCCTTCGGCCACCACCTCCAGGTTGAGGTTGTGGGCCAGGTTGATCATGGCGTGTACCAATTTGCGGTTTTCTTCACGCTCCTCCATGCCGCCGACAAAACTCTTGTCGATCTTCAACAGGGCAATCGGCAGGCTGTTGAGGTGCACGAACGAAGAGAAACCGGTACCGAAGTCATCCAGGGAAAACCGCACGCCCAGGCGACCGAGGGCATCCATGGTCTGTTTGACCAAATCGCTGCGGCGCATCACAGCGGTTTCGGTCAGCTCGAATTCCAGCCACTGCGCCTCTACCCCACGTTCCGCAATCAGACGGCTGAGGGTGGAAAGCAGTTGGCTGTCCTGAAACTGGCGAAACGACAGGTTCACCGCCATGTGCAGCGGCGGCAGGCCGCGTTCGCGCAAGTCCTGCATGTCGCGCAGGGCACGGGAGATCACCCAATAGCCAAGCGGTACGATCAGGCCGCTTTGTTCGGCCAGCGGTACGAACTCGCTGGGCGGCAACAGGCCACGTTCGCCGTGGCGCCAGCGCACCAAGGCTTCGAGGCCGACAATGTGGCCGTCGTCCAGGTCCAGGCGCGGTTGGTAGTGCAGCTCCAGCTCATCACGCCGCAGGGCACGACGCAGTTCGCTTTCCAGGTCGGCCAGGCTGCGGGCGTTGCGGTTGATGCGTTCGTTGAAGATATGAAAGGTGCAGCCCTGGGTGCTCTTGGCCTGCTGCATGGCGATATGGGCGTGCCACATCAGCGGGTCGGCGCCGGCGCGAGCGCGGGCATGGGCCACGCCCAGGCTGCAGCCGATCAGCAGGCTTTCGCCATCCACCCAGTAAGGTTCGGCCATGACTTGCGTGATGCGTTCGGCCATCCACTCGGCACGTTGGGGCGCGCGGCGGGTATCTATCAACAGAGCGAATTCATCGCTGCCCAGGCGGGCGAGTTGGTCGCCGACTTCGAGTTGGCTCTTGAGCCGCGACACTACCTGCAGAATCAGGCGGTCGCCGGCCTGGTGGCCAAGGGCGTCGTTGGCATGTCGGAAATTGTCCAGGTCCAAGTGACCGAGAGCCAGGCCGCGACCGTCGTTCTCGGCCAGTCGCGCGGCCAGCAAGGTCAGGAAGCCCTGACGGTTGGCGATGCCGGTCAGCGGGTCCTGTTCGGCCAGGCGTTGCAGGGTTGTTTCCAGCACACCGCGCTCGCGAACATGGCGCAGGCAGCGGCGCAGCGTGTCGACGGCCACGCCATCGCGCACCAGCCAATCGCTGACGCCTAACGGCGCAACCAGCGGTTCCTGCTCCAGCAGGAGCACGCAGGGCAGGCTGCAACGGCCGGGGGCGGGTTGCAGCATCGGTGTGGTCAACAGCACCGCGCTCTGGTCGTCATCGAACAGACGACTCACGGAGTCCCAGTTTGGCGCGCTGATCAGCACAGCCCCATCGCCCATCGGCGCCAGGCACTCGCGCAACAACGCTGCCCACTCAGGCGTATCGGCCAGAAGCAGCAAACGCAAGGGTTCGACAGGCGTAGACAAGCTAGCTCCCTAGACTCTGCAAAATTTCGTTGGCGGCGGGCATTATGACGTGCGGCCTGATAATCACCAATGATAAGAGTTATCAAACACGCAGGCTGTAATCATTTGTCAGCGCTTTAACCACAAGAAGCCCCGACATCCTGCGGCAAAGTAGCAAAACCGGCAAATTTAGATCGAGTGGTACGTCACACCGTCGATCCAGAGCAGCAGAATCTTGCCAGCCTGTTAAAATGCCCGCCCTTTTGATCAACGACCCCACACATTCCGTATGTCCCGACTCAACCCCCGGCAGCAAGAAGCCGTGAACTACGTCGGCGGCCCTCTATTGGTGCTCGCCGGCGCAGGCTCCGGCAAGACCAGCGTGATTACCCGCAAGATCGCGCACCTGATCCAGAACTGCGGCATCCGCGCCCAGTACATCGTCGCGATGACCTTTACCAATAAGGCCGCGCGGGAAATGAAAGAGCGCGTCGGCACCCTGCTCAAGGGTGGCGAAGGCCGTGGCCTCACCGTGTGTACCTTCCACAACCTGGGGCTGAACATCATCCGCAAGGAGCATGTGCGGCTGGGCTACAAGCCAGGCTTTTCGATCTTTGACGAGACCGACGTCAAAGCCTTGATGACCGACATCATGCAGAAGGAATACGCGGGCGACGACGGCGTCGACGAGATCAAAAACATGATCGGCGCCTGGAAAAACGATCTGGTCCTGCCGCCCGAAGCCCTTGAAAACGCGCGCAACCCCAAGGAACAGACCGCCGCCATCGTTTACACCCACTACCAGCGCACGCTCAAAGCGTTCAACGCCGTGGACTTCGACGACCTTATCCTGCTGCCGGTCAAACTGTTCCAGGAACACAAGGACATCCTGGAAAAATGGCAGAACAAGGTGCGCTACCTGCTGGTCGACGAATACCAGGACACCAACGCCAGCCAATACCTGCTGGTGAAGCTGCTGATCGGCACGCGCAACCAGTTCACCGTGGTGGGCGACGATGACCAGTCGATTTACGCCTGGCGCGGCGCTCGTCCGGAAAACCTGATGCTGCTCAAGGAGGATTACCCATCCTTGAAAGTGGTGATGCTGGAGCAGAACTACCGCTCCACCAGCCGCATCCTGCGCTGCGCCAACGTGCTGATCTCCAACAACCCCCACGAGTTCGAAAAACAGCTGTGGAGCGAGATGGGCCACGGCGACGAGATCCGCGTGATCCGTTGCCGCAACGAAGACGCCGAAGCCGAGCGCGTGGCCGTCGAGATCCTCAGCCTGCACTTGCGCACCGACCGGCCCTATAGCGATTTTGCGATCCTGTATCGGGGCAACTACCAGGCCAAGCTGATCGAGTTGAAGTTGCAGCATCACCAGGTGCCGTATCGCCTGTCGGGCGGCAACAGCTTTTTCGGACGCCAGGAAGTCAAAGACCTGATGGCGTACTTCCGCCTGATCGTAAACCCGGACGACGACAACGCCTTCCTGCGCGTCATCAACGTGCCACGCCGGGAGATCGGTTCGACGACCCTGGAAAAGCTCGGCAACTACGCTACCGAACGTAAGATCTCGATGTACGCCGCCACCGACGAAATCGGCCTGGGCGAACACCTGGACACGCGCTTCACCGACCGCCTGTCGCGCTTCAAACGCTTTATGGACAAGGTGCGCGAGCAATGCGCCGGCGAAGACCCGATCAGCGCCCTGCGCAGCATGGTCATGGACATCGACTATGAAAACTGGCTGCGCACCAACAGCTCCAGCGACAAGGCCGCGGATTACCGTATGGGCAACGTCTGGTTCCTGATCGAGGCGCTGAAGAACACCCTGGAAAAAGACGAAGACGGCGAAATGACCGTCGAAGACGCCATCGGCAAGCTGGTACTGCGTGACATGCTCGAACGCCAGCAGGAAGAGGAAGACGGCGCCGAAGGTGTACAAATGATGACCTTGCATGCGTCCAAGGGTCTGGAATTCCCCTACGTGTTCATCATGGGCATGGAAGAGGAAATCCTCCCGCACCGCTCCAGCATCGAAGCCGACACCATCGAGGAAGAACGGCGCCTGGCCTACGTGGGCATTACCCGCGCGCGTCAGACCCTGGCCTTCACCTTTGCCGCCAAGCGCAAGCAATACGGCGAAATCATCGATTGTGCCCCCAGCCGGTTCCTCGACGAACTGCCGCCGGACGACCTGGCCTGGGAAGGCAATGACGACACCCCGACCGAGGTGAAGGCCGTTCGCGGCAATACCGCCCTGGCGGACATACGCGCGATGTTAAAGCGCTAGAATCGACTACTTTTTAATCTACTTTCGGCGCACAACGCGCCATTAGAGGAAGCTTTCCGTGGAAGCACTGCACAAGAAAATTCGCGAAGAAGGCATCGTGCTTTCCGATCAGGTACTCAAGGTCGATGCGTTTCTGAACCACCAGATCGACCCGGCGCTGATGAAACTGATCGGCGACGAGTTCGCCGCGTTGTTCAAGGACTCGGGCATCACCAAGATCGTCACCATTGAGGCCTCGGGCATCGCCCCGGCGATCATGACCGGCCTGAACCTGGGCGTGCCGGTGATTTTCGCGCGCAAGCAGCAATCTCTGACCCTGACCGAAAACCTGCTGTCGGCGACGGTGTATTCGTTCACCAAGAAAACCGAAAGCACCGTGGCCATCTCGCCGCGTCACCTCACCAGCAGCGACCGCGTCCTGGTGATCGACGACTTCCTGGCCAACGGCAAGGCGTCCCAGGCACTGATTTCGATCATCAAGCAGGCCGGCGCAACCGTGGCCGGTTTGGGGATCGTGATCGAGAAGTCGTTCCAGGGTGGCCGCGCCGAGCTGGACGCGCAGGGTTATCGGGTTGAGTCGCTGGCGCGCGTGAAGTCGTTGGCCGGTGGCGTCGTCACCTTCATCGAGTAATTTGCTACGAGGTGAACACGGATCAAAATGTGGGAGGGGGCTTGCCCCCGATAACAGTGGTTCAGCCAACACATTTGGGACTGATACGCCGCTATCGGGGGCAAGCCCCCTTCCACAGTTGGCCTTGTGTTGGTTTTAGTGCGCGGTTGCTTGTAAGCCAGCGAGTAACAGGCGCTGATAGAGGTCCTCCTTCAAACCCTCAGGCTTGTCCAACTGCATCCGCCTCAAATGCTCTGGAAACGCTTCCGGTTCCGGCGCATCCAATGCAGCCTTGCCCAACTCGAGAATCTCCGTCAGCTTGAATTTGCTCTTGAGCCAGTTCAGCGCCCGCAACAGATCTCGCTCCTCCTGAGTGAAATCGCTGCCCAGCGGATATTCGGGGAACAAGCGTCGATGTCGCGCCTGGATACCCTGCAACCGTTCGGGCGTGTTGTCGCTGAACCGCGGATCCAGCTGGAAATCCTTGGGCAATTTGCCGGCCTTCTGCGCCTGTTGGATCAGGTCATTCTGGAAGCGCGAGTCGGTGATGCTGAGCAACGCCTCGATCACCTTGGCGTCCGTCTGACCGCGTAAGTCCGCGATGCCGTATTCGGTAATGACGATGTCCCGCAGGTGCCGGGGAATGGTGCAGTGACCGTAGTCCCAGACGATATTGGAACTGACCTCCCCGGCCGATTCGCGCCAGCTCCGCAGGATCAGGATCGAGCGCGCGCCCTCCAGCGCATGGCCCTGGGCGACAAAGTTGTATTGCCCACCGACCCCGCTGAGTACATGGCCGTCTTCCAACTGGTCGGCCACGCCCGCGCCCAGCAGCGTCACCATGATCGCGCTGTTGATAAAGCGCGCATCCTGACGCTGCAGGCGCTTGAGTGCCTCCTGACCGTACAGCTCGTTGATGTAACTGATACCTGTCATGTTGAATTCAAGGCGCTTGGCGTGGGTCATTTCCTGCAAGCGCTGGTAAAAACTCCGAGGCCCTAGAAAGAAACCGCCGTGGATCGACACGCCATCGGTCTGCGCGGCGTCATCGAGCAAGCCCGCGTTGGCCTGTTCTTGAGTGGCGACATCCGGGTACACCTTGCGCCGCACGATGCCCGCGTCGGCCAGTACCAGCAGGCCATTCACGAACATTTCGCTGCAGCCGTACAGGCCACGGGCGAACGGCGCAACCCCGCCTTCACGGCTGATCAACGGCGCCCAGCGGTATACATCCAGGTCCGTCAGCAGCAGGCGATAGGCCTCGTTGTCCGCCTGACGCGCCAGCAGTGCGGCCGTGAGTGCATCGCCCATCGAGCCGATACCAATCTGCAACGTGCCGCCGTCGCGTACCAGGGTGCTGGTGTGCAGGCCGATAAAGTGATCCTGGAAACCCACCGGCATATTGGGTGTGGAAAACAGCGTGGTGCTGTCCTTTTCGTCGAGCAGGTAGTCGAACGCGTCCATGCCCAGCTCGGAATCCCCGGGCATGTAGGGTAAGTCGGTGTGAACCTGACCGACGATCAGGATGGTTTCACCCGCGTCGCGGCGCCTGGCGATCATCGGCAGCAGGTCGAGGGTAATGTCGGGGTTGCAGCTCAGGCTCAGACGGTCGGGGTGTTCGGCACTGCTGGCGACCAGCTGCGCCACCAGGTTCAGGCCGGCGGCGTTGATGTCGCGGGCGGCGTGGCTGTAATTGCTGCTGACGTAGTCCTGCTGCGCCGATGCACTGTGCAGCAGGCTGCCGGGTTGCATGAAGAATTGCTGCACGCGGATATTGGCCGGCAAGCTGTCTGTGTGCAGGCCGGCGAGGAAATCCAGCTCGGGGTAATCGCCGAACACACGCTCGATGAAGGGTTCGAGAAAGCGCTTCTGCAAACCGTCGCCCAATGTCGGGCGGCCCAGGCTCAAGGCGGTGTAGATCGTCAGTGCCCGCTCCGGCAGCTTGGCGATACGCCGGTACAGCGCGTTGACAAACAGATTGGGCTTGCCCAGGCCCAGCGGCAGGCCCATATGGATATGCGCCGGCAACCGCGCCAGTACGTCATCAACTGCTTGCTCGATTGAACACAACTGCACCATCCGACCCTCCTGACATTCCATGAATTGGAGTTGGACCGAGCTTGCAGGGTCTTTGCTGCAATAACCAGCCTCGACCTATCAATTGCACGCACAAAAAAGCCGCTCGGAAGCGGCATTTTTGGCGAAGCTAGCCGGGTTACAGACCGGACATCTTCTTGATGGCGCCCTTGAGCTCCTCATCGGAGCAATCGGCGCAGGTACCTTTGGGCGGCATGGCGTTGATACCGGTAATGGCTTTGGCCAGGATGCCATCAAGGCCGCCCTGGTGATCGGCGCGCTCTTTCCAGGCCGCGGTATCGCCGATTTTCGGCGCGCCCAGCAAACCTGTGCCGTGGCATGCATTGCAATGCTTGGCGATGATGTCATCCGGCGTTTTCGCACCGCCGCCGCCCGCCGTCACGGCCACCTCCATGCCCTTGCATTCCTGGCCCTGGACGCACACCTGGCCGACAGGCTCCAGGCGCTTGGCGATCTCATCGTTGGTCGCAGCTTGAGCGCTGACAGCCCAGAGGGCCAGTACGGTTGCTGGTGCAGCCAGCATTTTCATAATTAGGTTCACGCGTTCACCCTCAATGGTGGCTATTCACGCCTGCGGCCACGGTTTCGCAGGCGGCGAAAGTATAACGGTTAGCCCGCCTGGCCGAAACAACCCCATTAAATAAAGGGAGATTCAGCCTCGCGGATACTGCCACGGGCGGCTCTGCAACGCTGGCAGGACGCCTCTTGTGTTAAAAGTTCGCGGGTGTGGCTGCGCTGATTAGTCGCGCCGGCACGTCGAACGGGTTGCGGAAACGGTGGGGCTTGGTGCTTTCAAAGTAGTAGCTATCGCCCGCTTCGAGCACAAAAGTTTCAAGACCGACCACCAACTCCAAGCGGCCCTCAAGCAAAATCCCGGTTTCCTCACCTTCGTGGGTGAGCATTTCCTCACCGGTGTCGGCGCCCGGCGGATAGATCTCGTTGAGGAACGCGATAGCCCGGCTGGGGTGCGCCCGGCCCACCAGCTTCATGGTGACCGCGCCGTCGGAGATATCGATCAGCTCATTGGCTTTATAGACGATCTGCGTCGGTATTTCCTGGAGGATCTCTTCGGAAAAGAACTCGACCATGGACATCGGAATGCCGCCCAGCACCTTGCGCAAGGAGCTGATCGAGGGGCTGACACTGTTTTTTTCGATCATCGAAATGGTGCTGTTGGTGACACCCGCGCGCTTGGCGAGCTCACGCTGGGAAAGACCTTTGAGTTTACGGATGGATTGCAGTCGTTCGCCGACGTCCAATGCAGGTGCCTCCTAGGATTCAGGCTTGTTGTAATTGAGCGTTATCATGGCGACAGCGTTCAGTATTTACAACACTTTGGCCTAAATCCCGACCAGCTCCATTCGTAACGGCGCTCAGGCCTCGGAGTAGAGCCTTGGCACCCGCCGCAGGTTGCAGAAAATCTGGTAGGGGATGGTGTCGGCGGCGACGGCGACGTCGCTGGCCAGGATGTTTTTTCCCCACAATTCCACCGTCGAGCCCAGGCCGGCCTGAGGCACGTCCGTCAGGTCGATACAAAGCATGTCCATGGACACGCGCCCCAGCAACCGGCTGCGCTGCCCAGCCACCAGCACCGGCGTCCCGGTGGGAGCGTGACGTGGGTAGCCATCGGCGTAACCCATGGCGACCACACCGATCCGCATGGGTTTGGGCGTGATGAACCTGGCGCCGTAGCCCACTGGCTCACCCGCCGGCAGCTCACGCACGCAGATCACTTTCGATTCCAGGGTCATTACCGGCTGCAGGCGCGCGGCCACGGCCTGGTCTTCGCCAAACGGCGTGGCGCCGTACAGCATGATGCCGGGGCGCACCCAGTCGCTGGACACATTCGGCCAGCCCATCACCGACGGCGAATTGCGCAGGCTCACCTCGGCCGCCAGGCCCTGGCGCGCCGCGTCAAACACCGCCACTTGCTCATCGCTGCTCACGCAATCGAGCTCATCGGCACGTGCGAAGTGGCTCATCAAGACGATTTTTGCAACGCTGCCGGTGGCCAGCAGGCGTTGGTAAGCCTCGTGATAATCCTTGGGATGCAGGCCGACACGATGCATGCCCGAATCCAGTTTCAACCACACGGTCAGCGGTTTGCTCAAGCGAGCCTGTTCGATAGCTTCCAGTTGCCACAGCGAATGCACCACACACCAGAAATCATGCTCGATGATCAGCGGTAGCTCGTCGGCTTCAAAAAAGCCTTCCAGCAGCAGCACCGGCCCACGAATGCCGGCGGCACGCAGTTCCAGTGCTTCCTCGATGCAGGCCACGGCAAAACCATCGGCCTGCGCCTCCAGCGCCTGGGCCACCCGCACGGCGCCATGGCCGTAGGCATCGGCCTTGATCACGGCAAGCGCCTTGGCGCCCGTGACTTCACGGGCCAATTGGTAGTTGTGGCGCAAGGCTTGGAGGTCGATCAGGGCACGGGCTGGACGCATGGCGGCAGGCTTCTAGGCGGCGGAGTGAAAAAAAAACCGGCACCGATCAACAGCCTCGGCGCCGGGAGAGGGATCTGAATCTAAGGCAGCGCGGCCACCACGGACAGCTCTACCAGGATGTGCGGTTCGCACAGCTTGGCTTCAACGGTGGCGCGTGCCGGGGCAACGCCTTTGGGCAGCCACGCGTCCCACACTGCATTCATGCCGGCGAAATCGGCGTCGATGTCCTTCAGGTAAATCGTCACCGACAGCAGTCTGGTTTTGTCGGTGCCGGCCAGGTCCAGCAAGCGCTCGATATTGGCGAGCGTCTCGCGAGTCTGCTGTTCAATCCCGGCGCTCATGTCATCGCCGACTTGCCCGGCCAGGTACACGGTACCGCTGTGAACAACGATCTGGCTCATGCGCTCATTGGTGAGCTGGCGCTGGATTGACATGTTTTGCGGACTCCTGGTGGTTGCCGTAACGGGAAATATCGAGGCCCGCGGCGCTGATCTGCGGGGTTTTCCTGGCCATCAGGTCGGCCAGCAAACGACCGGAGCCACAGGCCATGGTCCAACCGAGGGTGCCGTGGCCGGTATTCAGGAACAGGTTCTTGAACGGTGTGGCACCGACAATCGGCGTACCGTCGGGCGTGGTCGGACGCAGGCCGGTCCAGAACGAAGCCTGGGCCAGATCGCCGCCTTGAGGATAAAGGTCGTTGACGATCATCTCCAGGGTTTCGCGTCGACGCGGGTTCAGCGACAGGTCAAAACCGGCGATCTCAGCCATGCCGCCGACGCGGATGCGGTTGTCGAAACGGGTAATCGCGACCTTGTAGGTCTCGTCGAGGATGGTCGAGGTGGGCGCCATCGCCGGGTTGGTGATCGGCACGGTCAACGAATAACCCTTGAGCGGGTACACCGGCGCCTTGATACCCAGCGGTTTGAGCAACTTCGGCGAATAACTGCCCAAGGCGAGGACATAACGATCGGCTGTTTCCAGCTTGCCGTCGATCCATACACCGTTGATGCGCTCGCCCGCGTGGTCGAGGCGCTGGATATCCTGTTCGAAGCGGAACTCAACGCCCAATTGCCTGCACATGTCGGCCAGGCGCGTCGTGAACATCTGGCAGTCGCCGGTCTGGTCGTTGGGCAGGCGCAGAGCACCGGCGAGGATGTCGGTGACGCTGGCCAGAGCAGGTTCCACGCGGGCAATGCCAGCACGATCAAGCAGCTCGAACGGTACACCGGACTCTTTGAGTACAGCGATGTCCTTGGCGGCGCCGTCCAACTGCGCCTGAGTGCGGAACAGTTGGGTGGTCCCCAGGCTTCGGCCTTCGTAGGCAATGCCGGTCTCGGCGCGCAGCTCATCGAGGCAATCACGGCTGTATTCGGACAAACGCACCATGCGCTCTTTGTTCACCGCATACCGGCTGGCGGTGCAGTTGCGCAGCATCTGGGCCATCCACAGGTATTGATCGATATCGGCGGTGGCTTTGATCGCCAATGGCGCGTGGCGTTGCAGCAGCCATTTGATTGCCTTGAGCGGCACGCCCGGCGCGGCCCAGGGCGAGGCATAGCCTGGGGACACCTGGCCGGCGTTGGCGAAACTGGTTTCCATGGCAGCGGCGGGCTGGCGGTCGACCACCACCACTTCAAAACCGGCCCGCGCCAAATAGTACGCACTGGTTACCCCAATGACGCCGCTACCCAAGACCAGAACGCGCATTTTTATATCCTCATCGCGGCTTGGCCGCCGACGTGTGTTATTCGAGCAATGATGGGCGCAGTATAAAAAGCAATCGCCAGTGCATTTCACTATATAAATGCCTATATTTGGCGACAATTCTCGGCATAAACCGTTTTAACAGAGGCGTATCCCCTATGCGTACCAACACCCAGACCAAGCGGGAGCTGGACAAGATCGACCGCAATATCCTGCGCATCCTGCAAACCGATGGGCGCATCTCGTTCACTGAGCTGGGGGAAAAAGTCGGCCTCTCGACCACACCCTGCACCGAGCGCGTACGGCGCCTGGAGCGCGAGGGAATCATCATGGGCTACAACGCGCGGCTCAACCCGCAGCACTTGAAGGGGAGTTTGCTGGTATTTGTCGAGATCAGCCTGGATTACAAGTCCGGCGACACCTTTGAGGAGTTCCGCCGCGCCGTGCTGAAACTGCCCCATGTGCTGGAGTGCCACCTGGTATCCGGTGACTTTGACTATCTGGTGAAGGCGCGGATTTCCGAGATGGCCTCCTACCGTAAATTACTGGGCGACATCCTGCTCAAGCTGCCCCACGTGCGCGAATCCAAGAGCTACATCGTGATGGAAGAGGTTAAAGAGAGCCTTAACCTGCCGATCCCGGACTAAACCAATACCTGCCGGGTGCTGGCCATGTATTCGTGGATCTGTTTTTCCACCCGTGGGTGAATCAGCTCCACCGGCCGACGGCCATTGGGGCATGGCAAGGTTTCGGTGGTGCCGAACAGCCGACAGATCAGCGGCCGCTCGTCATACACCGTGCAGCCCGTGGGGCCCAGATGAACGCAGTTCAGCTCGTCCATGGCGGCCTCCTGCTCGGCAGCAGTCTTGCGCGGCAGGCGCGACATTTCTTCGGGCGAGGTGGTCACCGGCCCACAACAGTCATGGCACCCCGGCACACATTCGAACGAAGGAATCTGACGGCGCAATGCGCTGATCTTCTGACGGTTGCAACTCATCGAAACACGTACCCCACGGCGAACAGGCGTGGATTCTGCCGCAAATTGCCCTGCGCAGACAGCATCGTCCGACCGCTGTATCCTGCGTCAAATTTTCCAAACAGGGATGCTCCCCATGATCACAAGCGCCCGCCACACTGATTCCTACTACGCCGCCAGCAGCCTGCCGCAGCCCGACCACCCGGCGCTGACGGGCGAGGTGACAGCCGATGTGTGTGTGGTTGGCGGTGGCTTTTCCGGGCTCAATACCGCCCTGGAACTGGCCGAGCGCGGGTTCAGCGTGGTGCTGCTGGAGGCCCGCAGAATCGCCTGGGGCGCCAGCGGGCGTAACGGCGGCCAATTGATCCGCGGGGTCGGTCATGGCCTGGACCAGTTCGCCAGCATCATCGGCACCGACGGGATCCGACAGATGAAACTGATGGGCCTTGAGGCCGTGGAGATCGTGCGCGAGCGCGTTGAACGCTTTCAGATCGCGTGCGACCTGACGTGGGGCTATTGCGACCTCGCCAACAAGCCTCGCGACCTGCAAGGCCTGGCCGAAGACGCCGAAGAACTGCGCAGCCTCGGCTATCGTCATGAAGTGCGCCTGCTGCAAGCCAACGAAATGGACAGTGTGATCGGTTCCGGGCGCTATGTGGGCGGCATGATCGACATGGGCTCCGGCCACCTGCATCCGCTGAACCTGGCTATCGGCGAAGCCGCCGCCGCCGCGCAACAAGGCGTAAAGCTGTTCGAGCAATCGCCAGTGACGCGTATCGACTACGGCCCCGAAGTCCAAGTCCACACCGCCCAGGGCACGGTACGCGCCAATACGCTGGTGTTGGCCTGCAACGCTTATCTCAATGGCCTCAACCCTCATCTGAGCGGCAAGGTACTGCCCGCCGGCAGCTACATCATCGCCACCGAACCCTTGAGCCAGGCCCAGGCCGCTCAATTACTGCCGCGCAACATGGCCGTCTGCGATCAGCGGGTGACCGTGGACTACTTCCGCCTGTCGGCCGACCGGCGCCTGCTGTTCGGCGGGGCCTGCCATTATTCCGGTCGGGACCCCAAGGACATCGGCGCGTATATGCGTCCGAAAATGCTGCAGGTGTTCCCGCAACTGGCCGACGTGAAGATCGATTATCAATGGGGCGGCATGATCGGCATCGGCGCCAATCGCCTGCCGCAGATCGGGCGCCTGAGCGATCAGCCCAATGTGTATTACGCCCAGGCCTACGCCGGCCATGGCCTCAATGCCACACACCTGGCGGGCAAGCTGCTGGCCGAAGCAATCAGCGGCCAGCAGCACGGGCGTTTCGATCTGTTCGCCCAGGTGCCGCACATGACCTTTCCCGGCGGCAAGCATCTGCGCTCGCCGCTGCTGGCATTGGGCATGCTTTGGCACCGCCTCAAAGAGCTGGTCTGATCAATCACGCCAGAACGGTTTCAGGCCTTCCTCCAGCGCCTGTTCGGCACTCAAGCCGATGTCGCGCAGTTGCTCGCCGGTCAAGTGCAGCAAGGCCTTGCGGGTGTGGCGACGGCGCCAGAACAGCCCCCAACGGCTGATATCGCCCGGCGTTGCGGCCCGACCTTGGTCAGCCTCCAGCTCCTGACTGTATAACCTCAGGCGCACATCGCTCATACCGTTCATTTTTGCTGCCCCTCATTTGTCGGTTGCCATGAGTGACTAGAATGAGCGAGTGGACCAAACCATTACAGATTCAACAAGCGCTTATTAAATCCATACAGATACTGCCACTTGAAGGTTGAATCCTGTATTTTCCCAGGATCTGTACTGGTCCCCGGGAGCGACCGCCATGACCCTCTACGTCAACCTCGCCGAGCTGCTGGGCACTCGCATCGAACAAGGCTTCTATCGCCCAGGCGACCGGTTGCCCTCCGTACGGGCGTTAAGCGTGGAACATGGGGTGAGCCTGAGCACCGTGCAACAGGCCTATCGCCTGCTGGAAGACCACGGCCTGGCGACACCTAAACCCAAGTCTGGTTACTTCGTGCCCGCGAGCCGTGAGCTGCCTGCGTTGCCGGAGGTAGGACGGCCGGCACAGCGCCCGGTGGAAATCTCCCAGTGGGACCAGGTGCTGGAACTGATTCGCGCTGTGCCGCGCAAAGACGTCATACAGATGGGCCGTGGCATGCCCGATGTACTGTCGCCCACCCTCAAACCCTTGCTGCGCAGCCTGGCCCGCGTCAGCCGGCGCCAGGATCTGCCGGGGTTGTACTACGACAACATCCTGGGCTGTATGGAACTGCGCGAGCAGATCGCCCGGCTGTCATTGGATTCCGGCTGCCAACTGGGCGCCGAAGACATCGTGATCACCACCGGCTGCCACGAAGCGTTATCGGCCAGCATCCACGCCATCTGTGAGCCGGGCGACATCGTCGCGGTGGACTCACCGAGCTTCCATGGCGCCATGCAGACCCTCAAGGGGCTGGGCATGAAAGCCCTGGAGATCCCCACCGATCCGCTCACCGGCATCAGCCTCGAAGCCCTGGAGCTGGCCCTCGAACAATGGCCGATCAAGGTCATCCAGCTGACCCCCAACTGTAACAACCCCTTGGGCTACATCATGCCGGAAGCGCGCAAACGCGCGCTGCTGACCCTGGCCCAGCGCTTTGACGCGGCCATCATCGAAGACGATGTGTATGGCGAATTGGCCTACAGCTACCCGCGCCCGCGCACGATCAAGTCCTTCGACGAAGACGGTCGCGTGCTGCTGTGCAGTTCGTTCTCCAAAACCCTCGCCCCAGGCCTGCGCATTGGCTGGGTTGCGCCGGGCCGGTATTTGGAACGCGTGCTGCACATGAAATACATCAGCACCGGTTCCACCGCCACGCAGCCGCAGATCGCCATCGCGGAATTTCTCAAGGGTGGCCACTTCGAACCGCATTTGCGGCGGATGCGCACGCAATATCAGCGCAATCGCGACCTGATGCTCGATTGGGTCAGCCGCTATTTCCCGGCTGGCACACGCGCCAGTCGGCCACAGGGCAGCTTTATGCTGTGGGTAGAACTGCCGGAGGGCTTCGATACCCTCAAGCTCAACCGCACGTTGATGCAGCAAGGGGTACAGGTGGCGGTCGGCAGCATTTTTTCCGCGTCGGGCAAGTACCGCAATTGCCTGCGCATGAATTACTCGGCCAAACCCACCCCGCAGATTGAAGAAGCGGTGCGCAAGGTCGGAGCGGCCGCGACGGCGATGCTGGCAAGCGACTGACCCTCACTCCAGCTCAAAGCGCCCCACTGTTGCAAACCGCGTGATATCCCTGACATTCGCCGCCTGCCGAGGCACCAGCGGCTCGACCTCCAGCTCCAACTGCAAATGGCGACCTGCCAGCGCCTGGCCATTGTGCCAGGGCCTCAAGCGGTCGCCTGGGCGCAATACGTTGTCGCGTGCAGCTGCATCCGCGCCGCGCCAGTCTTCGATCAAGCGCCCATCCACTCGCGCGGCACGCACGCGCACCTGCAAACGACCCACGCCGAAGCGATAGGCCTGGGCGTTCGCCGCAGGAGCCTCGAACCGCAAGCTCATCGGCTGCGATTGCCGGCACTGCGCATTCAACCACACACGCCGCACGCCAAAACTCAGGTCACCGCCAGCGCTGCCGGGTCGCAGCGCCGAACGCGGGCCTGGTTCGAACACCACCTGAGGCGAACTCAACTGCAAGCTGCACTCAGCCTGGACTTGCGCAGCCGGGCCGTAGCAGAGCGCCACGGCGCAGAGGACGCCCTTCATCGTTGTGCCTGCCATTACGGGCTCCTTTGGATACAGGTCGTTTCGGCGCTTTGATACGGCGCCGCGGTTTGCGCAATGCGCCGGGTATCCAACTCGATAACGCAGCGCCGGTCGTCGGCCATGGAGACGTACAGCTTCAATTGCTCCGGTGCGTCGGCCAGGTACACCAGACCGGCGTCAACCACGTTGGTAAGGTAGGCACCCGTGGCACTGTCATACACCGCGCCGCCCTTGGGCACCCAACCCCCCGCGTCGGTGCGCACGCGCAGCAACAGGCGCCGAGCACTGGCCAGGGCAAATTCGACCCGTGGCACAGCGCCACGCCCGGCCTCGATCTCCCGGAACCCATTGAGCACGTCGGTGTTCCGTTTGAGGCTGCGAGGATCGACCTCCAACCGGCTCGCGGAAAATGCCGGCAGGCTCGCCGCCACGGCATGCCCCGAGCTATCGGTCCAGACCGGCCCCTGGGGTGTATTGACTTTGACGCCGGCGCCCTCGCCGACCTTGATCACACCAAAGGTATCGCGCACGGCGTATGGCGAAGGCGTCACGCCGTGCGCGTGCAGCGCCAGGCCGCCATTGAGCGACAGGTCATAGCTGCGTTGCCCCAGACCGCCGCGCGCATGCCCCAGCTCAACACTGGTGTAGCGCGGCAGCAGGCTCAGGCGCGCGGAAAGATCGGTGCGGCCGGTATCGCTGCGATCCGCGGCAAGGCTGTAGCTGGCGGTATCGCTGATGTGCTCGTTGTAACGCGCGCCGGTGCGCGTGCCCTGCCGCTCGTCATGGCGCGCCGAAACGCTCACGCGGCGATGCCCGAACGGCAGGGTCAGGCTTGTGTAGACACCGATCCCCCGGTCATCGCCGCCGCTGTCATGGCGAACGCTCAACGACAGGCTGGCGTCGGCAAAGGCGCGTGACCAGGCGACATTCACGCTCGTGCGATCCGCGGCGCCCGCCAGGCGGTACTGCGACACGGAAGACGTCAGGGCACCCCACGCCTGATCGGAATAGCTCAACGACGCCCCCCATTGTTGCTCCGCCCGCTCATAGGGATTGCTATCGCGGACATCCAGCGCGACGTCATCCAGAGCCCGAAACCCCTGGCTGCGTCGCGTCCAGGTCAAGCCGGCGGAAACACCGGCGCCGAGCGATGTGTTCACGGCAGCGTTAAGACTGTGCCCCGCCCCCGCCGTCGCGACATGAGAGCCCAGGTGCTGCGCGCTCACCGTGGTGTCGCGACCCAACGCGTGCTGAACGCCAAGGCCGAGGGATTGATAGTCACCGGCGCCCATCCATCCTCCCGTCAGCAACGTCGAAGGGCTCAACAGCCAATCCTTGCTACCGACCGCAAACGACGGCTTTTCGCGCGTATCGTCGGCAAATCGGCGAACCTGCCCCGCCGCCAGGGCAAACCCGGGGGACGCCGCAATCGCCAGTGGGCGCAGGCTGTCGACGGGCACCCAGAAACGGCGGGGCTCGGCACCGTCCTCTATCACGCTGACTTCAAGGTCCAGCCGCCCGCTCAGCAGGGGCACATCGCGCAGGACGAAAGGCCCGCTGGGAACCAGCGTGGTGTGGATCAGCGCACCGCTTTGACGCACCTCGACACGGGCAGGCCCGTAGGCAATGCCTTCGACCTGCGTGCCATCGCCCAACTGCCCATCGAACCGTTGGGCGAGGCCTGCTTCGGGCAACATCTGGATCCCGGTGAAGGCCCCGCCTGCAAACAGCGGCGAGCGCAGTGTGAGCTGGCCCACCTGAACAGTGGCCTGGTAGCGCTCCAAGGTCCTTGAGGCGTGGGTGTAAAGGTTTTCGACCTGCGAGGCGTCGTTCGATCGGGTGTAACTTTGGCGGCTGCGCACCACCCAATCATTGGCGTTGAAGCCCCATTCCACCCCCACGTGACGAAACTGGCTGGAATAGGCAGGCCCTGCGCTGGCGGACACCAGCGCCGTGTAATTCACCACCCCGGCCGTGCCGCCCGTCGTCCAGGTTTTGGATGCGCGCGCGCCGTTGCGCAGCAGGCCCGTGGGCACCAGCAACGACACCTGCTGGGTGCCAGGATCAAGCTGCACTTGTACGCCGGCAAGCGTCTCGGCCGGCAGCGCGCATTGCGTCGACGCGGCGTACGGTATGAACGCCTCATCGATACCAGCCTGCTCAAGCAGCGCGGCATCCAGGCACAGCCGGCCTTGCTCATCGAAGGTGGCCAGCACCTGCCCGGCGGATACACCGTTGACCCTCAGGGCAACCCGACTTTGCCCGGCGGTGAAGCGTGGGGCTGTCCTAAAGTACTCGGCGAGCTTCGGATCTAGGCCGCGCGCCTGCACCACCGAGAGGTCGAATTCCACCGCTGTTTCACCGAATGCATTCGCTGTGGTGCCGATAAACATCGCCACCGCCAGGCGCGAGACCGGCCAAGGGCCAAACCCACGTGGCATTACTGCGTGCTCAGCGGCGCGTCATGGCTGCTGACCGCGAACCCATAAGTGGTCGCCGGAAACAGTCGCACGTGGGTGCCCAGAAAAGCGTCACCTGCCGGCGTCAGCACCTCCCCCGGCAGAATATAAGTGCGCCCCAGGTCCAGCACTTCGCCACCCGGCAGCAGGCTGACGGATTTGGATAAACGAACCACATAGGGGCTGGGATTGCTCACCTGTACCTTGCCCTCGGTCACGCGCCAGACCAAGAGCTTCCAGGGCGCGCGCTCGATGGGCAGGTTGGCGGGCCGCAGGATCACCGGGATGTTCTGCCGCACGCCCAGGCTCACATGGGCACCCTCGGCGCTCTGGCGCGGCTTGATGCCCTCGAATACCGCGCGCTTGAGGCGCTCGGTGGTCAGTGGCGTTTCGCTGTGCAGGACAAACCTGACCTGCTGGCTCTGCCCGGCTTCGACCCTGATCACAGGCGGCGTCAGCAACAGGATCGGTGCCGGGTCCTCAGCGATGTGTTCGATGCTGCTGTAAAGCAACGCCGGCTGGTCATCGGTGTTCTTGACGATCAACGTAGCGTCCCCCGTCGCCTCGTCCACGATGACAACCGGGGTTTGCGGCACCATGCCTGCCGCCATCGTCGACAGACTGGCAAACGCCAGGCACGACAGGGCAACGGCGCTCAACGCGCGAAAACAATCATGGGATTTCATGCAGTGCTCCAGGGCACGTCAAGGCGGCGTAACAGCCATGCCGCCCGACGTGTTTCGTTTGGCTGAGTCGCGTATTCAGGCCGAACGGGTCAGCGCCCCGTCATGCCTGGCGCGCACTGCCTCAGAGGTAGAAAACGTTGAACGTGACGGACCCGGAGAGCTCGTACGAATCAGTGGTCTCCGGCAGCGCCGACGCACGGCGAATCGCTGGCAGCACCTGCATCGGAAATGCGTGCAAACGGGCTGCAACCGGGCCCGAGGCCGCACTCTCACCCCAGGAGTAGGACGTCGGCGAATTGGATACCAGGCCGCTGGTCGGCACGCGCCATACCGGGTTTTCCGGCGTACGCACCAGGAACGTCTGGGCCGTGCCGTCGGTGGTGGGCTGCCCCACCGACAGACCAAACCCGCCGATCGGCACGCCCTGGACACTGCCCAGGCCGTAATACAGGCCCACGCTCGGGTTGTTTTTGAAGAGCATGCCGGGGGCCTTGGTTTCCGCGCGGTTATCCACGACGGCAATTTCCACCGGCGCCGGGGCGTCGCAGGCAATGATCAGGTTGATATCGCGCGGCGGCAGATCGGTCTGGCGCTCCTGGTTCAAACGGGAAGCTTCGACCTGGCCCAGGTTCACATGGGAGCCGCCCGCAAAGGACGGTACGCAGGAGGTGGGCACGACCGTACCGCTGACGGTCAGGTCGACACTGGCGGCATTGGCCGCAAGCGGCGCCATCGCGATGATGAGGGCGGTCAAGATAGGTTGTTTTTTCATGTTGGTTTTTTCTTGATTGGATTAGTCGGACGCGCCGCACCCCGTAGGCACAGATGCGCCGCGGGGCATCGGCGACGTCGAAATAATCCGGGCAGCGCCCCGCGCTGATCTGTAGGGAATGTCTCCAAATCAAAGGCAGGTGTGCTGCCTGGCCAGCCTGCGCGTTCCAATCAACGCCCATGACATTTCGCAAAGCGTGTTGTCCAACGCCGCGCCCCCTCAGCGAGACACATCCCCTTGAGATTGCGACCTGCCCAGCTGTTCACATTGGTACTCGCCCTGGCCTTGGCTGGCTGCGCAACGGTGCATGCCCCGCGCATCCCCAGCGACGCCCTGCCCGCGACGGCGTCTTCGTTCGGCCGTTCGATCCAGGCCCAGGCCGCGCCTTACCAGGGCCGTTCGGGTTTTCGCCTGCTGCCCAACAGCAGCGAAGCGTTCATGGCCCGCGCCGAACTGATCCGCAACGCCCAGACCAGCCTCGACCTGCAGTACTACATCGTGCACGACGGCATCAGCACTCGCATGCTGGTGGACGAGCTGCTCAAGGCCGCCGACCGTGGCGTGCGCGTACGCATCCTGCTGGACGACACCACCAGCGACGGCCTCGACCAGATCATCGCCACCCTCGCCGCCCACCCCAAGATCGAGATTCGCCTGTTCAACCCGCTGCATCTGGGACGGAGCACGGGGGCCACGCGGGCCATGGGGCGCCTGTTCAACCTGTCGCTGCAACACCGACGCATGCACAACAAATTGTGGCTGGCGGACAACAGCGTGGCGATTGTCGGCGGGCGCAATCTGGGCGATGAGTATTTCGACGCCGAGCCCAATCTGAATTTCACCGACATCGACATGCTCAGCGTGGGGCCGGTGGCCGAGCAACTGGGGCACAGCTTCGATCAGTACTGGAACAGCGCCCTGAGCAAGCCCATCGACGACTTCGTTTCCAACCCGCCGTCAAAAGGCGACCTGGCCGTCGCACGCGTGCGCCTGGAGGCGTCGCTCGCCGAATCACGCCAGCAGAACCACGCGCTGTACAACCGCTTGCGCACCTACAAGACTCAGCCACGCATGGACATCTGGCGCCGCGAACTGATCTGGGCCTGGAACCAGGCGCTGTGGGACGCACCGAGCAAGGTGCTGGCCAAGGCGGACCCGGACCCGCAACTGCTGCTGACCACCCAACTGGCGCCGGAGCTGGAACGAGTCAACCGCGAACTGGTGATGATCTCAGCGTATTTTGTGCCAGGCCAGCCCGGCCTGGTGTACCTGACTGGACGCGCCGACGCCGGGGTTTCGGTGCGCCTGTTGACCAACTCCCTGGAAGCCACCGACGTGCCGGCCGTACACGGCGGCTACGCGCCCTACCGCAAAGCGTTGCTCGAACACGGCGTAAAGCTGTACGAATTGCGCCGTCAACCCGGCGACCCCAGCGCCGGCAGCGGACCGCACCTGTTCCGGCGCGGCACGTTCCGCGGTTCGGATTCGAGCCTGCACAGCAAGGCGATGATCTTTGATCGCGAAAAATCGTTTATCGGCTCGTTCAACTTCGACCCACGGTCGGTGCTGTGGAACACCGAAGTCGGCGTGCTGGTGGACAGCCCCGAACTGGCCGAGCACGTGCGTAACCTGGCGCTGCAGGGCATGGCGCCAGCACTCAGTTATGAGGCGAAACTGCAAGACGGCCAGGTGGTGTGGGTAACCGAGGATAACGGCCAACTGCACACCCTGACGCGCGAGCCAGGCAGTTGGTGGCGGCGTTTCAACGCATGGTTCGCCACCTCAGTGGGCCTGGAGCGCATGCTTTAAGAACACGGTTGTGTGGCGCCGAAAGCGCCTTGGCGCAGTAACAGCAGCACCAGCCCCACTGCCCCGGCCGCCATCAGCAACGGCAGCGCGTGTCCGCTGATCCACTGGCTGCCGGCGCCGGCCACCAGCGGCCCAATCAGACACCCGATACCCCACAGCTGCGCGATATGGGCATTGGCCCGCACCAGCGCATCATCGCGATAGCGCTCGCCGATCAGAATCAACGACAGCGTGAACAATCCGCCGGCACTGGCGCCGAACAGCACCCACACCGGCCAGATCAACAGCGTGTGCATCAACGCAGGAATTGCCAGGCTCGACACCAGTAACAGCAGCGCACAGCCCAGAAACAATGTTCGGCGCGGCAGGTAATCGGCCAGCGCGCCGATGGGCAACTGCAGCAGCGCATCGCCAACGACAACGGCGCTGACCATCGCCAGGGCAGTTTCAGCGGTGAACCCCTGCTGCAGGCAATACACCGGCAGCAGCGTCAGGATCATTGCTTCGAACGCAGCAAACAGCGCCACCGCCCACGCAATCGCCGGCAGGCTGCGGCAAAAACGCCACAGGTCGACAAAGGTGACGCTGAACGCTTCGGCCGTGGGCGCGCCGGAGCGCCCCAGCAACAGCAGCGGCGCAACCATCAGAAGCCCCACGCCGACCCAAAAGCCGTAGTCATGCCCGGTGCCGATCACGCCCAGTAACAAAGGCCCCGACAACTGGCTCAACGCATAGCTGCAGCCGTACAACGCCACCAGCCGTCCACGCCACTGCTCGACCACCAATTGATTGATCCAGCTTTCGCCGAGGACAAACACGATGGTCAGGATCACGCCGATCATCAAGCGCAGCACCAGCCACACCGGGTAACTGGGCAGGATCGCCAGCAACCCGATGGACACCGCACCGGCCCACAGGCACAGGCGCATCAGGTTGGCGGTGCCCAGCCACGCCGCCAGGCGACTGGAGAGTTTGGCGCCGAGCAGTACACCAAATGCTGGCATCGCCGCCATTACGCCAATGGCGAAGCTGCCATAGCCCCAGCCTTCCAGGCGCAAGGACACCAGCGGCATGCTGACGCCCAGCGCCAGGCCCACGCTGAGTACCGAAGCCAGGACGGCAAAGTAAGTCGCCCAACGCATTGCCACGCTCCTGTGGATATCTACGGGTTCGTACAAAACAGTGTGGGAGCGGGCTTGCTCGCGAATGCGCTGTATCAGACGCGACAACGGCGACTGTCATACCGCATTCGCGGGCAAGCCCGCTCCCACATTTGGCCTGCAGGGGTGCTTAGAGCTTGATCCAGGTGGCCTTCAGCTCGGTGTACTTATCGAACGCATGCAGCGACTTGTCGCGACCGTTACCCGATTGCTTAAAGCCACCGAACGGCGCGGTCATGTCGCCGCCGTCGTACTGGTTGACCCACACGCTACCCGCGCGCAGCGCCTTGGCGGTCAGGTGCGCCTTGGAGATGTCCGCAGTCCACACCGCCGCGGCCAGGCCGTATTGGGTGTCGTTGGCGATCTTGATCGCTTCGTCGGCGTTGTCGAAGGTGATCACCGACAGCACTGGACCGAAGATTTCTTCCTGGGCGATTCTCATCGCATTGGTCACACCGTCGAAAATCGTCGGCTCGACGTAGGTACCGCCGGTCTCTTCCAGGGTGCGCTTGCCGCCCGCCACCAGCTTGGCGCCGTCGGCGTGGCCCGCCTCGATGTAGGACAGCACCGTGTTCATCTGCTGGGTGTCCACCAGGGCACCGACGTTGGTCGCCGGGTCCAGCGGGTTGCCGGGCTTCCAGCCTTTGAGGGCCTCGATCACCAGGGGCAGGAAGGTGTCCTTGATCGAACGCTCCACCAGCAGGCGCGAGCCGGCGGTGCACACTTCACCCTGGTTGAAGGCGATGGCACTGGCGGCCGACTCGGCGGCGGCCTGCAGATCCGGAGCGTCGGCAAACACGATGTTCGGGCTCTTGCCGCCCGCTTCCAGCCATACGCGCTTCATGTTCGATTCGCCGGAACGAATCAACAGTTGCTTGGCAATCTTGGTGGAGCCCGTGAACACCAGCGTGTCGACATCCATGTGCAACGCCAAGGCGTTACCCACAGTGTGACCGTAGCCTGGCAGAACGTTGAACACGCCTTTCGGGATACCGGCTTCAACGGCCAGGGCCGCGATGCGGATGGCGGTCAGCGGAGATTTTTCGGACGGTTTGAGGATCACCGAGTTACCGGTGGACAGCGCCGGACCGAGTTTCCAGCAGGCCATCATCAACGGGAAGTTCCACGGCACGATGGCGCCCACCACGCCGACCGGCTCACGGGTCACCAGACCCAGCTGGTCATGAGGCGTGGCCGCCACTTCGTCGTAAATCTTGTCGATGGCTTCCCCGCTCCAGCTCAAGGCGTTGGCGGCACCGGGCACGTCGATGTCCAGGGAATCGCTGATGGGCTTGCCCATGTCCAGGGTTTCGAGCAGCGCCAGCTCTTCGGCGTTGGCTTTGAGCAACGCGGCGAAACGGATCATGGTGGCTTTGCGTTTAGCCGGTGCCAGGCGCGACCACACACCGGAATTGAAGGTGGCGCGGGCGTTTTCCACGGCGCGCTGGGCATCGTCGGCGTCACAGCTGGCAACGGTGGTCAGCAGGCGGCCGTCCACCGGGCTGATGCACTCGAAGGTACTGCCGGAAACGGCGGTGGTGTACTCGCCATTGATATAGGCGCGGCCTTCGATCTTCAGATCCTTGGCGCGTTGTTCCCAGTCGGCACGGGTCAGGGTGGTCATGCGAGTGTCCTCCTCTTATTGAATACGAGGGCCAGGTGATGTCGCCCGGCAGCCTCAAAGAATTCTTGCCCGCCAGCCAACTGCTCGGCTCAAAGGCAGCTGCCACCCTAAACCAGCGGCCAGGGATGTTTCAATATATTTGACATAACGGCGGCAAACGCCCTTGCGATGTTCATTTTAATAAACATAGACTTTGGGCTCTCCAACCGCAGGCCAGACGGGACACGCATATGAGCATCCAGGACATCGTCGACTTCAGCCAGGCCAACACCGCCCCAGACCGCTACCGCCCTGCCGCAGAAAAAATCCTCAAGGGCGATCCCGAGCAGACCGTCTACAACCATTACAACAGCCCCTGCGGCCAGATGAATGCGGGCGTCTGGGAAGGTGAAGTGGGGCAATGGGCGGTTAATTACACCGAACATGAGTACTGCGAAATCGTGCAGGGTGTGTCGGTGCTGCGCGATGGCGAAGGCAACGCCAAGACCTTGCGCGCCGGTGACCGTTTCGTGATCCCCGCCGGATTCAGCGGAACCTGGGAAGTGCTCGAACCTTGCCGCAAGATCTATGTGGTATTCGAACAGAAAGCCTGATCAGTAAATCGGACGCAAAAAAAAGCCCGTATCGTGAGATACGGGCTTTTTTTCACAAGGAAGCAAATCAATTACTTGATTTTGCCTTCTTTGTAGATCACGTGCTTGCGAACGCGCGGGTCGAACATTTTCTTTTCGAGCTTGTCCGGGGTAGTACGCTTGTTCTTGTCGGTAGTGTAGAAGTGACCAGTACCGGCGCTAGAGATCATTCGAATCAATTCACGCATGATATAGCTCCTTAAACCTTGCCAGCGCGGCGGATGTCGGCCAGCACGGCAGTGATGCCACGCTTGTCGATGATACGCATGCCTTTGGCGGATACGCGCAGACGCACGAAACGTTTCTCTTCTTCAACCCAGAAGCGGTGATGCTGCAGGTTCGGCAGGAAACGACGACGGGTTTTGTTATTTGCGTGGGAAATGTTATTCCCAGTCACCGGACCCTTACCGGTAACTTGACAGACTCTCGACATGCCTCAGCCCTCTAAAACCACATGCCCAACCCGGCATGGGTTGGCCGCTTAATCTCTCAGTCATTTGGCGCCAGGCGCCGCGTTTCTTTAGGGTCTTACCGGCTACACCTACAAGCGAAGGAACCGGGCCCCTAGAAAAGAGCGCTGCTTTATACCAGAAAGACCCAGGCGCAACAACAGCCCGTGTATTTTTCCCAGCTTAATTCAACGCCACTGGCGCCCGAACCGCTGCCAGGAGGGGCCGCCCTTACCGCTGACCGCTCGTCGCACAGAATCAGTTTATGCCCTCATGCACGGTGCCGAGCGCACGGCGAAACGAACCGAGGCGCCATCAAAACAGCATTTGCCGCAAAAGCACAGGCAAAAATGGGCTAGTCATTTATCAATCAGACCTCTACGGTAGGACTTTTCCAGACTGCACTCGCAGATGGGCCTACGATCTGCAAAGGAAACCGAATATGCGCCTCGCAGCCCTGCCGCTCTTGCTTGCCCCTCTCTTTATTGCGCCGCTGGCCTCTGCCGCCAGTAATCTGAGCGTCTGCACCGAGGCCAGCCCCGAAGGGTTCGATGTGGTGCAGTACAACTCGCTGACCACCACCAACGCCTCGGCCGACGTGCTGATGAACCGTCTGGTCGACTACGACGCCGCCAGCGGCAAGCTCGTGCCAAGCCTGGCCGACAGCTGGGAAGTCTCGCCCGACGGCCTGACCTATACCTTCAAGCTGCATCCCGATGTGAAATTCCACCGCACCGAGTATTTCACACCGAGCCGGACGCTGACGGCCGAAGACGTACGCTTCAGCTTCGAGCGCATGCTCGACCCGGCCAACCCTTGGCATAAGATCGCCCAGAGCGGTTTCCCCCATGCCCAATCGCTTCAATTGCCCGCTCTGGTCAAGAAGATCGATGCTCTGGACCCACTCACCGTGCGCTTCACCTTGGACCACGCCGACTCCACGTTCCTTGCGGCCTTGAGCATGGGCTTCGCCTCGATCTACCCGGCGGAGTACGCCGACAAACTGCTCAAGGCCGGAACGCCGGAAAAGCTCAATAGCCACCCTGTCGGCACCGGCCCGTTCGTTTTCGTGCGGTTTCAGAAAGACGCCGTAGTGCGCTACAAAGCCAACCCGGATTATTTCGCCGGCAAACCGGCTGTGGATAACTTGATCTTCGCGATCACTCCGGACGCCAATGTGCGACTGCAGAAGTTGCACCGCGACGAATGCCAGATCGCCCTGTCGCCCAAGCCTCTGGATGTGGCGCAAGCCGAAAAGGATGCCGCCCTCAAAATCGAGAAAACCGCCGCGTTCATGACCGCCTTTGTGGCCATCAACAGCCAGCATCCACCGCTGGACAAACCCGAAGTGCGCCAGGCCATCAACCTGGCATTCGACAAGGGCAGTTACCTCAAAGCCGTGTTCGAAGGCACCGCCGAAGCCGCCAACGGGCCTTACCCGCCGAACACCTGGAGTTTTGCCAAGGAGTTGCCGGGCTATCCACAAGACCTCGCCAAAGCCAAGACGTTGCTGGACCGCGCCGGCCTCAAGGATGGCTTCAAAACCACGATCTGGACGCGCCCTACCGGCAGTCTGCTGAACCCAAACCCCAACCTGGGCGCGCAATTGCTGCAGGCCGATCTGGCCAAGGTCGGCATCCAGGCCGAGATCCGTGTCATCGAATGGGGCGAGTTGATCCGCCGCGCCAAGGCCGGCGAGCACGACCTGCTGTTCATGGGCTGGGCCGGCGACAACGGCGATCCGGACAATTTCCTGACCCCGCAGTTTTCCTGCGCAGCGGTGAAGTCCGGCACCAACTTCGCACGCTATTGCGACCCGACCCTGGACAAGCTGATCAATGCTGGCAAGACCACCAGCGAACAAGGCGTGCGCAGCAAGCTGTATCAACAGGCCCAGGCCCAGATCCAGCAACAGGCGCTCTGGTTGCCGCTGGCGCACCCCACCGCCTTCGCCCTGACGCGCAAAGGCGTCGAGGGGTATCAGGTCAGCCCGTTCGGGCGCCAGGACTTCTCCAAGGTCAGCGTCAAGCCTTGAGCCTGTGCCCCGCCCTTACCGGGCGGGGTCACATCCATCCATACTCGGCCATCGACAGCGGGTCGCCATCCCCGACGATGATGTGGTCCAGCACCCGCACATCCACGACTTCCAGAGCCTTTTGCAGCAGCTTGGTCAATTTTCGATCAGCCGCGCTGGGTTCAAGGCTGCCGGAAGGATGGTTGTGACACAGGATCAGCGCCGCCGCGTTATAGGCCAAGGCGCGCTTGACCACTTGCCGTGGATAAACCACCGCCGCATCGATGGTGCCTTCGGACAGCGCCTCGAAACCCAGCACCCGATGCCGCGAGTCGAGGAACAGGCAACCGAATATCTCGTGGGGCTCATGCCGTAACAGCGCCTTGAGGTAGTCGCGCACCGCTACCGGACTTTCCAGCACCGAGTCATGGCGCAGCCGTTCGGCCATGTGCCGCCGGGACATTTCCAGCACGGCCTGCAGTTGCGCATACTTCGCCGGCCCCAGCCCCAATTGCTGGTTGAACAGCGCCTGGCTGGCCTCGAGCAACGGGCGCAGGCCGCCGAACTGCGCCAACAAATGGCGCGCAAGGTCCACAGCGCTGCGCCCCGCCACCCCCGTGCGCAGAAAAATCGCCAGCAGTTCGGCGTCCGACAGACTCGCTGCGCCCCATTCCAAAAGTTTCTCCCGTGGTCGCTCTGCCGCCGGCCAATCGCGAATACTCATCCCACCTCCCTGTGCATGTGCGCCGCTGTTGCGTGGCGGTCGCTGTGTTATCGTAGGCCCTCTTTTTTGCCTGCGATTTCACCTGGGGAGGGGGCATCGCAGGCGTCACTGAACTGGCTTCACTGAACTGGAAAGGCAAACCAATGCAGCGTCTGTATCGGAAACGCATCGTTCTCGGCGTCGGCGGCGGCATTGCCGCTTACAAGAGCGCAGAGTTGGTTCGCAGGCTTCTCGACCAAGGCGCCGAAGTGCGCGTGGTCATGACCCGCGGCGGCAGTGAGTTCATCACCCCGCTGACCATGCAGGCCCTGTCCGGCCACCCGGTTCACCTGGACCTGCTCGACCCCGCCGCCGAAGCCGCCATGGGCCATATCGAGCTGGCCAAATGGGCCGACCTGGTGTTGATCGCCCCGGCCACCGCCGACCTGATCGCGCGCCTGGCCCAAGGTATCGCCGACGATCTGCTCACCACTCTGGTACTGGCCACCGACGCCACCGTTGCCATCGCTCCGGCCATGAACCAGGCAATGTGGCGCGACCCGGCAACCCAGGCCAACACTCAACTCCTGCAAAGCCGTGGCCTGAAGGTGTTCGGCCCGGCCTCCGGCAGCCAGGCCTGCGGTGACGTGGGCATGGGCCGCATGCTCGAAGCCACCGACTTGGCCCTGTGTGCCGCCGAGTGTTTCCAACACCTGGCCCTCACCGGTAAGCACGTGCTGATTACCGCAGGCCCGACCCAGGAAAACATCGACCCGGTGCGCTACATCACCAACCATAGCTCAGGGAAAATGGGGTTTGCCCTGGCCGAAGCAGCGGTTGAGGCAGGCGCACGTGTCACGCTCATCACTGGCCCGGTGCATTTGCCGACGCCGGATCGCGTGACGCGCATTGATGTGGTCAGCGCCCGCGACATGCTGGCGGCCTGCGAAGCGGCCATTCCATGTGACCTGTTCATCGCCTCGGCAGCGGTTGCGGACTACCGTCCAGAAGTCGTCGCCCCGCAAAAACTCAAGAAAGACCCTACCAGCGGCGATGGCCTGCTCCTGCAAATGGTGCGCAACCCGGACATTCTGGCCACCATCGCCACACGCCCGGACCGCCCGTTCAGTGTCGGCTTTGCCGCCGAGACCGAAAACCTGCTGGACTATGCCGCGCGCAAGCTGAAAGACAAAAACCTCGACTTGATCGTTGCCAATGATGTCGCCAACCCGAGCATCGGCTTCAACAGCGAGGAAAACGCTTGCAGCGTGATCGACCGCGAGCTGCACGCCACCCTTTTCGCCCAGACCAGCAAGGGCAAGATTGCCCGCCAACTGATCTCTTTTATCGCCCAACGGCTGAACCAGGTTTAATTTCCATGCACGCTTTGCAAGCCAAGATCCTCGACCCCCGCCTCGGTACCGACTTCCCATTGCCGGCCTACGCCACACCAGGCTCCGCCGGCCTGGACCTGCGCGCCATGCTCAAGCAAGACACCGTGCTTGAACCGGGCCAGACCCTGCTGATCCCCACCGGCCTGTCGATCTACGTGGGCGATCCGGGCCTGGCGGCACTGATCCTGCCGCGTTCCGGCCTGGGCCATAAGCACGGCATCGTGCTGGGCAACCTGGTGGGCCTGATCGATTCGGACTATCAGGGCGAGCTGATGGTGTCGTGCTGGAACCGTGGGCAAACCGCCTTCAACATCGCCGTCGGCGAGCGCATTGCCCAACTGGTGCTGGTGCCGGTGGTGCAGGCGCACTTCGAACTGGTAGAGGAATTCGACGAAACCCAACGCGGTGCGGGCGGTTTTGGGCATTCCGGCAGCCACTGACTAAGCTGAATCGGGCCGGACACTGACGTCCGGCTTAACGCCCCTGGCAAGGTCATTCAGGACGAAGAATGCGTGAAGTTAAATGGCAATATTTCTCCATTAAAATCAAAGCATTATGCGGATACGGCAACGATGGGCGAGCGGCGATGGCATTTTTGCACCACGAACTCTCTGCCGAAAACGCCGTCATACCCTTCAGCTTGAGCCTGCCGGCCACCCCAAATTAGGCCAGCCTTGCCCCCCCTTCAGATGGAGTTTCCCCCCGCGATGAGTACCGCAGCCCGTGTAGCCCCGACGTTCCCAGACAGCATTTTTCGCGCCTACGATATTCGCGGCGTCGTACCCAAAACCCTGACCGCCGAAACCGCTTACTGGATTGGCCGCGCCATCGGTGCCCAAAGTCTGGCCCAAGGCGAGCCCAATGTCTGCGTCGGCCGCGATGGGCGCTTGTCCGGTCCGGAGCTGGTGGAGCAACTCATCCAGGGCTTGGCCGACAGCGGCTGCCATGTCAGCGATGTGGGCCTGGTGCCGACACCGGCGCTGTACTACGCGGCAAACGTCCTGGCCGGCAAGTCCGGCGTAATGCTCACTGGCAGCCACAACCCGTCGGACTACAACGGCTTCAAGATTGTCATTGCCGGCGACACCCTGGCCAATGAACAGATCCAGGCCCTGCACACACGCCTTAAAACCAATGACCTGACCAGCGGTCAGGGCAGCATCACCAAGGTCGACATCCTGCAGCGCTACTCCGATGAAATCACCGGCGACGTCAAACTGGAGCGCCGCCTGAAGGTGGTGGTGGACTGCGGCAACGGCGCGGCCGGTGTGATCGCCCCGCAATTGCTCGAAGCCCTGAACTGCGAGGTCGTCCCGCTGTTCTGCGACGTGGACGGCAACTTCCCCAATCACCACCCGGACCCGGGCAAACCTGAAAACCTGGTGGACCTGATCGCCAAGGTCAAGGAAACCGGCGCTGACGTCGGCCTGGCCTTCGACGGCGATGGCGATCGTGTGGGCGTGGTGACCAACACCGGCGTAAACGTGTTCGCCGACCGCCTGCTGATGCTGTTCGCCCGCGACGTGGTCAAGCGCAACCCCAACGCCGAGATCATCTTCGACGTGAAGTGCACCCGCCGTCTTACGCCGCTGATCAAGGAATATGGCGGTCGCCCGCTCATGTGGAAGACCGGTCACTCGTTGATCAAAAAGAAAATGAAGGAAACCGGCGCCCTGCTCGCCGGCGAAATGAGCGGCCACGTGTTCTTCAAGGAACGCTGGTTCGGCTTTGACGACGGCATTTACAGCGCCGCGCGCCTGCTGGAAATCCTCAGCAAGGAAAAATCCACCGCCGAAGAGCTGTTTCAGACCTTCCCGAACGATATTTCCACGCCAGAGATCAATATCCATGTGACCGAGGAGAGCAAATTCAGCATCATTGACGCTCTGCACGATGCGCAATGGGGTGAAGGCGCCAACCTGACGTCCATTGATGGTGTGCGAGTCGATTACGCCAAAGGCTGGGGCCTGGTTCGCGCCTCCAACACCACACCGGTGCTGGTGCTGCGTTTCGAGGCGGATACCGAGGCTGAGTTGCAGCGCATCAAGGACGTGTTCCACGCCCAGTTGAAACGTGTTGCCCCTGATCTCCAATTACCGTTCTGATTTTTACCGGAGCCCTGAATGACCCTCGAACGCGAAGCCGCTGCCAACACCGCCAAGGTCCTGTCCGAAGCGTTGCCTTACATTCGACGCTACGTCGGCAAGACGCTGGTAATCAAG
The DNA here is from genome assembly GCF_026410085.1 of Pseudomonas quebecensis. Taxonomy (NCBI): domain Bacteria; kingdom Pseudomonadati; phylum Pseudomonadota; class Gammaproteobacteria; order Pseudomonadales; family Pseudomonadaceae; genus Pseudomonas; species Pseudomonas quebecensis. The sequence goes on along the minus strand of NZ_CP112866.1, from coordinate 5,487,269 downwards.
TATGGCGGCAATGCCATGGAAAGCGACGAGCTCAAAACCGGCTTCGCCCGCGACATCGTGCTGATGAAGGCGGTGGGCATCAACCCGGTGGTCGTGCATGGCGGCGGCCCGCAAATCGGCGACCTGCTCAAGCGGTTGTCGATCGAGAGTCACTTTATCGATGGCATGCGCGTCACTGACGCGCAGACCATGGACGTCGTGGAGATGGTCCTCGGCGGCCAGGTAAACAAAGACATCGTTAACCTGATCAACCGTCACGGCGGCAGCGCCATCGGCCTGACCGGCAAGGACGCGGAGCTGATCCGCGCGAAAAAACTGACAGTGACCCGCCAGACGCCGGAAATGACTCAGCCGGAAATCATCGACATCGGCCAGGTGGGCGAAGTGATCGGCATCAATACCGATCTGCTGAACCTGCTGGTCAAAGGCGACTTCATCCCGGTGATCGCGCCAATCGGCGTAGGTGCCAACGGTGAGTCCTACAACATCAACGCCGACCTGGTGGCCGGCAAGGTGGCCGAGGCCCTGAAGGCTGAAAAGCTGATGCTGCTGACCAACATCGCCGGCCTGATGGACAAGCAAGGCAAGGTGTTGACCGGCCTGACCACCCAGCAAGTGGACGACTTGATCGCCGACGGCACCATCTACGGCGGCATGCTGCCCAAGATCCGTTGTGCACTGGAGGCCGTGCAGGGCGGGGTTGGCAGCTCGCTGATCCTGGATGGCCGGGTGCCGAATGCGATCCTGCTGGAAATTTTCACCGATACCGGTGTGGGCACGCTGATCAGTAATCGCAAGCGTCCTTAAACCGCTGACAACGAAAAGCCCCGCTCAACCTGATTGAGCGGGGCTTTTTTATGGTTCGGCGATTACTGGACGCCGAACTGCTCGCGGTATGCACGAACAGCAGGCAAGTGCTGCTTAAGCTGCGGATCATCTTCCAGGAACTGCAACACCTGGTTCAGCGACACGATGCTTACCACTGGAATGCCGAAATCGCGCTCCACTTCCTGGATCGCCGACAATTCACCGTTGCCGCGCTCCTGGCGGTTCAGTGCGATCAGCACACCGGCGGCCTTGGCGCCTTCCTGGGACGCGATGATCTGCATCACTTCACGGATCGCCGTGCCGGCAGTGATCACGTCGTCGATGATCAGCACATCACCGGTCAGTGGCGCGCCTACCAGGCTGCCGCCCTCGCCATGGGCCTTGGCTTCCTTGCGGTTGAAGCACCACGGCAAATCGCGCCCATGATGCTCGGCCAGGGCCACGGCCGTAGCGGCAGCCAAAGGGATGCCTTTGTAGGCAGGGCCAAACAGCACGTCGAAGGCAATACCGCTTTCAACGATGGCCGCCGCGTAGAAACGACCCAGCTGCGCCAGGGCGGAACCGGAGTTGAACAAGCCGGCATTGAAGAAGTACGGGCTGGTGCGCCCGGACTTGAGGGTGAACTCACCGAAGCGCAAAACCCCGCGATCGATGGCAAAACGAATGAAATCGCGTTGATACGCCTGCATGAAAAAAGCCTCAGATACCACGGATTTAGCTAATTAGGTAGACGGCGTGTATCATACACGCACGCGATTTTTGGGGCCATTTATGCGGATCATCAGTGTGAACGTTAATGGTATTCAGGCTGCAGTCGAGCGTGGTTTGCTCAGTTGGCTGCAAGCCCAGAATGCCGACGTCATCTGCCTGCAGGATACCCGCGCCTCCGCCTTTGAACTGGACGACCCAGCCTTCCAATTGGATGGCTACTTCCTTTATGCCTGCGATGCCGAAGTGCCCACTCAAGGTGGCGTGGCTTTGTACTCGCGGTTGCAACCCAAGGCGGTCATCAGCGGCCTCGGCTTCGAGACAGCCGACCGCTACGGGCGCTACCTGCAAGCCGATTTCGACAAGGTCAGCATCGCGACCTTGCTGCTTCCATCAGGGCAGAACGGCGATGAAGACTTGAACCAGAAATTCAAGCTAATGGACGATTTCGCCCGTTACCTGGATAAGCAGCGGCGCAAACGTCGCGAGTACATTTATTGTGGCTCGCTGTACGTGGCGCAACAGAAGCTGGATATCAAGAATTGGCGCGACAGCCAGCAATCTCCAGGCTTCCTGGCGCCGGAACGGGCCTGGATGGACGAGATTGTCGGCAACATGGGTTATGTCGATGCCCTGCGCGAAGTCAGCCGTGAAGGCGACCAGTACAGCTGGTGGCCGGACAACGAACAGGCCGAAATGCTCAACCTGGGCTGGCGTTTCGACTACCAGCTGCTGACCCCAGGCCTGCGCCGGTTCGTTCGCAGCGCGCGCTTGCCGCGCCAGCCGCGTTTCTCGCAGCATGCGCCGTTGATCGTGGACTACGACTGGACACTGACCATCTAAGGTCTTTTTCCAGGCACAAAAAAACCGACATCACTGTCGGTTTTTTTGTGGGCGGTCATTATTTAACCAGACGCCAGGTCAGCGGATAGCGATAAGCGATGCCGTTGTTGGCCTTGATGCCACCGATGATGGTCAGCACCACCGTGGCAATCGCCAGGGCCATCATCAGGAAAAACCCAATCACGGCGAACGCGAGCACGATGCAGACCAACCAGGCGATAGCCACGGTGATCTGAAAGTTCAAGGCTTCCTTCCCCTGATCGTCGATGAACGGGTCCACTTCCTTCTTCATCTGCCACAGGATCAGCGGCCCCACGACACTGCCGAAAGGGAACACAAACCCGAGGAACGCCGCGAGGTGGCACAACATTGCACTCTGCCGAACCTCGTAGGAAGGCGTAGGTACCGGCATTTGGCTGTCATTCATGGCGCTTCTCCTTGAGGCGGCTTCAGTCGGCCAGGGCGGCGTTCTGCAGTTCGAAAATTTCGCTCATGCCTTTCTGGGCCAAGGCCAGCATGGCGTTCAGGTCGGCCGGCTGGAATGGCGCGCCTTCAGCGGTGCCCTGCACTTCGATGAAACCACCGGTGCTGGTCATCACCACGTTGAGGTCGGTTTCGGCGGCAGAGTCTTCCAGGTAATCCAGGTCCAGCACAGGCTCGCCCTGGTACATGCCAACCGACACCGCGGCAATCATCTGTTTGAGTGGATCGCCGGCCTTGAGGCCGCCACGCTTCTTGATCACTTTCAGGGCGTCGACCAGGGCCACCATGGCGCCGGTAATGGACGCGGTGCGAGTACCGCCGTCGGCCTGGATTACGTCGCAATCGACATACAGGGTCACGTCGCCCAGCTTGGACATATCCAGGGCGGCGCGCAGGGAGCGACCGATCAGGCGCTGGATTTCCAAGGTACGACCGCCCTGCTTGCCTCGGCTGGCCTCACGCTGGTTACGCTCGCCGGTGGCGCGCGGCAACATGCCGTATTCGGCGGTCAACCAGCCCTGGCCCTGGCCCTTGAGGAAACGCGGCACGCCATTTTCGACGCTGACGGTGCAGATGACCTTGGTATCGCCAAACTCGACCAGTACGGATCCCTCGGCGTGTTTGGTGTAGTTGCGGGTGATGCGGATCGAGCGGAGCTGATCGGCAACGCGACCACTTGGACGTTTCATAGGGGATACCTGTACTGAGGACGAAAACTGCCGGGCATTATAGAGCCGCGAACCGCTTCGGGGCACTTCTAAAAATTCAGTTACGAATGCTCGGCCCGTCGCCCTTTGTTTGGGCGCATTCGTCCCACTGCGCTACAATCCTGCGCCTTCGCAGCCTGCCTGCTTCATTTACCCATCAGCCCGTGATCGCGGGACTGCAACGCGAGGTACCCGCATGGTGCACAGCATGACCGCCTTCGCCCGCGTCGAAAAAGCCGGCGTCCAGGGCACCCTGAGCTGGGAATTGCGCTCGGTCAACAGCCGCTACCTGGAGCCGCACCTGCGCCTGCCGGAGTCGTTCCGCGACCTCGAAGGCGCCGTGCGCGAAGCGCTGCGCCAGGGCATTTCCCGCGGCAAGCTGGAATGCACCCTGCGCTTTACCGAAGAAACTGCCGGCAAACCGCTGCAGGTCGACCGCGACCGCGCGGCACAACTGGTCGCCGCCGCCGAAACCATTGCCGGCCTGATCCAGCGGCCGGCCCCGCTCAACCCTCTGGAAGTGCTGGCCTGGCCCGGTGTATTGGTGGCCGACGCTGCCGACCCGCAGGCCCTCAATGCCGAGGCCCTCGCCCTGTTCAACCTGGGCTTGAAGGAGCTCAAGGCCGGTCGTGAGCGTGAAGGTGCCGAGCTGGCGCGCCTGATCAACGAGCGCCTGACCTCGATCGAAGAGGATGTGCTGATCCTGCGCGACCTGGTGCCACAGATGCTCGCCACACAGCGCCAGAAGGTGCTCGACCGTTTCGCCGACATGAAGGCTGACCTCGATCCGATGCGCCTTGAGCAGGAAATGGTGCTGCTGGCACAGAAAAGCGACGTTGCCGAAGAGCTCGACCGTCTGAGTACCCACATCCTGGAAGTGCGCCGCGTACTCAAGTCCGGCGGTGCCGCTGGTCGGCGCCTGGACTTCCTGATGCAGGAACTCAACCGCGAAGCCAATACACTGGGCTCCAAAGCCTTCGATCCGCGCAGCACACAGGCGGCGGTCAACCTCAAAGTGTTGATCGAGCAGATGCGCGAACAAGTACAGAATATTGAGTAAGGCAACCTCCATGACCCATAGCACCGGCACCCTTTACATCATTTCCGCCCCTTCGGGCGCGGGCAAGAGCAGTCTGGTCAAGGCCCTGACCGACACCAACGATCAAATCCGCATCTCGGTTTCCCACACCACTCGTGCCATGCGCCCGGGTGAAGTGAATGGCGTGCACTATCACTTCGTCGAGCGCACCGAGTTCGTGAAGATGATCGAACACGGTGACTTCCTGGAGCGCGCCGAAGTGTTCGGCAACCTCTATGGCACCTCGCAAAGCCACCTGCAGCAGACCCTGGACGAAGGCCACGACCTGATTCTGGAAATCGACTGGCAGGGCGCCGAGCAGGTGCGCAAATTGATGCCCAACGCGCGCTCGATCTTTATCCTGCCGCCCTCGTTGGAAGCCTTGCACCAGCGCCTGACCAATCGCGGCCAGGACAGCGACGAGATCATCGACGGCCGTATGCGTGAGGCGGTCAGCGAAATGAGCCACTACGTCGACTACGATTACCTGATCATCAACGACGATTTTTCCCACGCGCTGGATGACTTGAAGGCGATTTTCCGTGCCAATCAGCTCCAGCAGAAGCGGCAACAGCAGCGTTTTGGCAAATTACTGGCCGAATTGCTCGGCTGATTGACGCTTCCCAAAACCCCTGCAAGGGCTTTACATTGGCGCTTGCAGCGGTTTGGCGAGCTTCCGCGAAAAATCAGCGCTTCCCTAAACGCTGGTGATTTTTTAAACTGCTCAGTCCGCTCGCCCAACCGGGCAGCGCGCATCTTGCATTCGCTCCGAGGAATACCATGGCCCGCGTAACCGTTGAAGACTGCCTAGAACACGTGGATAACCGCTTTGAGCTGGTCATGCTCTCTACCAAGCGTGCCCGTCAACTGGCCACTGGCGGCAAAGAGCCCCTGGTCCAGTGGGAAAACGACAAGCCGACCGTTGTCGCCCTGCGTGAAATCGCCGAAGGCCTGATGAGCTACGAGTTCATCGCCAATGCCGAAATCGTTGAAGACGAACCGCTGTTCGCAGCGTTCGAGGACGAGTCCAACGAGGCCGTCTAAGCCTATGCCTGGTCGACGTAGCACGGCGCGGGGTCACAGCCATCGGCAGGAGTTCACACTTTGCCGAGCATAGACGCCCTCGCCGATCGCTTATCGGCCTACCTCGGCCCAGACCAGGTCAATCTGGTCCGCCGAGCGTATTTCTACGCCGAACAAGCCCACGACGGCCAACGCCGTCGCAGCGGCGAGGCGTATGTCACCCATCCTCTTGCGGTGGCCAATATTCTTGCGGACATGCACATGGACCATCAGAGCCTGATGGCCGCGATGCTGCATGACGTGATCGAAGACACCGGTATCGCCAAGGAAGCGCTCAGCTCCCAGTTCGGCGAAACCGTGGCCGAACTGGTCGACGGGGTCAGCAAACTGACCCAGATGAACTTCGAGACCAAGGCCGAAGCCCAGGCGGAAAACTTCCAGAAGATGGCCATGGCCATGGCCCGCGATATCCGCGTGATCCTGGTCAAGCTGGCCGACCGGCTGCACAACATGCGCACGCTGGAAGTGCTGTCCGGCGAAAAACGCCGGCGCATCGCCAAGGAAACCCTGGAAATCTACGCCCCCATCGCTAACCGGCTGGGCATGCACGCCATTCGCATCGAGTTCGAAGACCTCGGCTTCAAGGCGATGCACCCGATGCGTTCGGCGCGCATCTACCAGGCGGTCAAGCGCGCCCGGGGCAACCGCAAGGAAATCGTCAACAAGATCGAAGAGTCATTGAGCCATTGCCTGGCGATTGACGAGATCGAAGGCGAGGTCAGTGGCCGACAGAAGCACATCTACGGCATCTATAAGAAGATGCGCGGCAAACGTCGGGCCTTTAACGAAATCATGGACGTGTATGCGTTCCGGATCATCGTCGACAAGGTGGACACCTGCTACCGCGTACTCGGCGCTGTACATAATTTGTACAAGCCCCTGCCCGGCCGCTTCAAGGACTACATCGCCATTCCCAAAGCCAACGGCTATCAGTCGCTGCATACCACGCTGTTCGGGATGCATGGCGTGCCGATCGAGATCCAGATCCGCACTCGGGAAATGGAAGAGATGGCCAACAACGGCATCGCCGCCCATTGGCTGTACAAATCCAGTGGCGACGAACAGCCCAAGGGCACCCACGCCCGTGCTCGCCAGTGGGTCAAAGGCGTGCTGGAAATGCAGCAACGCGCGGGCAACTCCCTCGAATTTATCGAAAGCGTGAAAATCGACCTGTTCCCGGACGAGGTCTACGTGTTCACGCCCAAAGGCCGGATCATGGAGCTGCCCAAGGGCTCCACAGCGGTCGATTTCGCCTACGCGGTGCACACCGATGTGGGCAATAGCTGCATAGCCTGTCGGATCAACCGGCGCCTGGCCCCGCTGTCGGAGCCGCTGCAAAGCGGCTCCACCGTAGAGATCGTCAGCGCACCGGGCGCCCGCCCGAATCCGGCATGGCTCAATTTCGTGGTCACCGGCAAAGCCCGCACACACATTCGCCATGCTCTCAAACTGCAGCGCCGTTCCGAGTCCATCAGCCTGGGCGAACGCCTGCTGAACAAGGTGCTCAACGGCTTCGACAGCGCCCTGGACAAAATTCCTCAGGAGCGCGTGCAGGCGATGCTTCACGAATATCGCCAGGAAACCATCGAAGACCTGCTCGAAGACATCGGCCTGGGCAACCGCATGGCCTATGTGGTCGCCCGCCGCCTGCTGGGCGAAGGCGAACAACTGCCAAGCCCGGAAGGCCCACTGGCGATTCGCGGCACCGAGGGCCTGGTGCTCAGCTACGCCAAATGCTGCACACCGATCCCGGGCGATCCGATCGTCGGCCACTTGTCCGCCGGCAAAGGCATGGTGGTGCACCTGGACAACTGCCGCAACATCTCCGAAATCCGCCACAACCCGGAAAAATGCATCCAGCTCTCGTGGGCCAAGGATGTCACCGGCGAGTTCAATGTCGAGCTGCGCGTAGAGCTGGAACACCAGCGCGGCCTGATCGCTCTGCTGGCCAGCAGCGTCAATGCGGCCGACGGCAACATCGAGAAGATCAGCATGGACGAACGCGATGGTCGCATCAGCGTGGTCCAACTGGTGGTCAGCGTGCACGATCGCGTGCACCTGGCCCGCGTGATCAAGAAGCTGCGCGCCTTGACGGGAGTCATCCGCATCACCCGCATGCGTGCCTAGTGCGTCATACCCCGCCACTGCCTATTACAAGGAGTCATTCATGACCAAGACTGTTATCACCAGCGACAAAGCCCCGGCCGCCATCGGTACTTACTCCCAGGCAATCAAGGCAGGCAACACCGTCTACATGTCCGGCCAGATCCCACTGGACCCAAAGACCATGGAACTGGTGGAAGGCTTCGAAGCCCAGACCGTGCAAGTCTTCGAAAACCTCAAGTCCGTGGCCGAGGCCGCCGGCGGTTCGTTCAAGGACATCGTCAAGCTGAACATCTTTCTCACCGACCTGAGCCACTTCGCCAAGGTCAACGAGATCATGGGCAAGTACTTCGAACAGCCTTACCCAGCCCGCGCCGCCATCGGCGTGGCAGCTCTGCCAAAGGGCGCGCAGGTTGAGATGGACGCGATTCTGGTCATCGAGTAAAACACCCGGCGCAGCCCCCACAGGCTGCGCCGACTTCGTTTTAAAAGGATTTCATCATGCGCAAAGCGCTTGTAGCCTCTTCATTGCTCGCCCTGTTGCTCGGCGGCTGCGCCAGCAACCCCGCCGATCAGGATGTAAGCGGTACCTGGATCAACCAGGCCGCCATCGATGCGGCAGCCAAGGGCGGCCCTTTGCGTGAAGCGCTGCAAAGCTTCGGCCCGAATCTGGAATGGGAGGTCAATACCAAGGCCTCCCAAGCGCGCTACTACAACGGTTTTGAAGTGGCGGAAGGCAAACTGCTTACGGAACAATCCGGCGCCTGGAGCGTGGGCTTCTACGGCAGCTCCGCCACCGAACTCAAGCGCAAAGGCAAGCAACTGCTGCAGGTGGCCAACGATAACGAGCCCGAGCAATTGTTCGCTCGCGCCAAGGACCCCGCCCCGGAAGGCGCGCCACTGGGCGCCAACTTCGAACGGGCGTTGTACGCCGCCTACCTGGGCGGCGACTGGAAGATCACCGACGGCTTCGGCAACGGCGCCATCGTGCAGTTCCAGGCCGATGGCAAGGTTGTCGGCCTGCCCAGGGTCGATCGGTATTCACTGTGCCTGGCCGGCGATTGCGCTTCCATGAGCGGCGGCTATGACAGCATCTGGCTGCAACTCAATGGTCAGGGCAACCCCTGGATTTTCATGCGCAAAGACAAGCAGTTGGAGATTTTCCAGGCGGTCAATACGGCGCAGGCGGACGAAGTACCTTCGTTTACGCCGGGCCCTCGCCAATGGCTGCTGGAAAAACAATAACCGCCCTGAATGAAAGTGAATGTGGGAGAGGGCAAACCCCTTCCCACCATTTTCAGACCGTGTTTCAGCCCTTGAGGATCGCCGCGTAGCCTTCCCGATACGTCGGGTATGTCGGCGTCCATCCCAAGGCCTTGATGCGCGCATTACTGCATTGCTTGCTCCCCGCACGCCGCACGCTCGCCTCGTCGGACCACTGCGTCACGCCCAGGTAATCGCGCAACCAGGCCACCACCTCGGCCAGCGGCGCCGGCGCGTCGTCCACACCGATGTAGACCTTATCCAGCGAACCGCCCTGCTCCACATGGCGCAGCAGGAATGCGAGCAAGCCCGCCGCATCATCCGCGTGGATCCGGTTGCCATATAAGGGCGGATCGACCGCCACCCGGTAACCCTTGCGCACCTGGGTCAGCAACCATTCGCGGCCAGGGCCATAAATACCGGTCAACCGCACGATGCTGGCCGCAATGCCGCTGTTCAAGGCGACCTGCTCGGCTTCGAGCATGATCTGACCGGAGTAGCCTTTGGCCTGAGTTTCAGACGTTTCGTCGACCCACTCGCCGTTCTGCTGCCCATACACACTGCTGCTGGACACAAACAGTAGATGTTTGGGTTGCTGGCCGTAATCGCCGAGCCACTCCAGCACATGCTGCAACCCCTGCACGTACGCCGCGCGATAGCCGGCTTCATCGTGATCGGTCGCGGCAGCGCAATACACCAGGTAATCCACTGCGCCGATCGGCCAGGTGTCCGGGCAGTCCTTTTTGAACAGGTCGCCGGCAATGCCGATCACTCCGTCGGGCAAGCGCGAAATGTCACGCCGCAGACCATGCACCTCCCATTCCGAGGCGAGCAATTGGCTGGCTAACCGACTCCCCACATCGCCACATCCGACAATCACAACAGAAGGCGCGGACATCATAAAACTCCGTATCGAAAGGTCTAGGTTAGCGCTGCCGGTTGACCGACGGCCAGAAAAACGGCAAATAAAGTTACTGTATTACTTCTGTTAACAAGAATTACTTGCAATAATGACCGCCCATTTGTCCTCGACCCCTGCTCAGGGTCTGGCAGGACAATCACTCATTCTTTCTCTCAGGTCCGGCCAGCATGACACGTAATACAACCCCCGCTTCGCCAACCAAGCCTCACAGTCCTTCCCGCGCCTGGCGCGCGATTGCTGCGGTGCTGTTCAGCGTTCTGCTGGCACCGACCGCCGCATTCGCCGACGCCACCGCGCCAGCCACGCCCACTGCCGCCGAGCAGAGCGCCGCTGCACCGGTTGCCGCGCCGGCCGCCACCGATCCGGCCGCAGCGGCCGCGGACGACACCGGCGTAGTGCTGGAAGAAAACAACACCCTGGGCATGGCCCATGACCTGTCGCCATGGGGCATGTACCAGAACGCAGACGTGGTAGTGAAGGCCGTGATGATCGGCCTGGCCATTGCCTCGATCATCACCTGGACCATCTGGATTGCCAAAGGCTTCGAGCTGCTGGGCGCCAAGCGTCGTCTGCGCACTGAAATCGTCCATCTGAAAAAGGCCGCCACCCTCAAGGAAGCCAGCGAAAGCGCCACCAAGAAAGGCACCCTGGCCAATACCCTGGTGCACGATGCGCTGGAAGAGATGCGCCTGTCGGCCAACACCCGCGAAAAAGAAGGCATCAAGGAGCGCGTAGCGTTCCGCCTGGAGCGCCTGGTGGCCGCCTGCGGTCGCAACATGAGCAGCGGCACCGGCGTGCTGGCGACCATCGGTTCAACTGCGCCGTTCGTCGGTCTGTTCGGCACCGTGTGGGGCATCATGAACAGCTTCATCGGCATCGCCAAAACCCAGACCACCAACCTCGCCGTCGTTGCCCCCGGCATCGCCGAAGCCTTGCTGGCAACCGCCCTCGGGTTGGTCGCCGCGATTCCTGCGGTGGTGATTTACAACGTCTTCGCCCGTTCGATTGCCGGCTACAAGGCTCAGGTATCGGACGCGTCGGCGGAGGTTCTGCTGCTGGTCAGCCGCGACCTCGATCACCTGCCTACCGAGCGCAGCTCGCAACCGCACATGGTGAAAGTGGGGTAATCGGCCATGGGCCTGCATTTGAATCAAGGCGACGACGAACTCGTCGAGAACCACGAAATCAACGTCACGCCGTTTATCGACGTGATGCTGGTGCTGCTGATCATCTTCATGGTGGCCGCACCGCTGGCAACTGTGGACATCAAGGTCGACCTGCCCGCCTCCAGCGCCAAACCGGCGCCACGCCCGGAAAAGCCGATCTTCCTCAGCGTCAAGGCGGATCAACGCCTGTTCCTGGGTGAAGAAGAAGTCAAGACCGAAACCCTGGGCCCGGTGCTCGACGCCAAGACCCAAGGCAAGAAAGACACGACGATCTTCTTCCAGGCTGACAAAGGCGTGGACTACGGCGATCTGATGAGCGTGATGGATGCCCTGCGCGCGGCCGGCTACCTCAAGGTTGGCCTGGTTGGACTTGAGACGGCAGCCAAGAAATGATCACGACGCGCCACAAACTGACGCGTTATGGCACCAGCCTCGCCGTCGTGCTGGGCGTGCATGCCATCGCGATTGCCATCGCACTCCATTGGTCGGCGCCGCGTACGGTGCAATTGCCGCCGGCGGCCATGGTCATCGACCTGGCGCCTGCGCCTGCGCCACCACCACCGCCGGCCCCGCCGAAGGTGGTGACGCCGCCGCAACCGCCCGCGCCGGTGGAAGAGTTGCCGCTGCCGAAAATGGCCGAGGCGCCCAAGCCGACGATCCAGGTGCCCAAGCCGGTCAAGCCCAAGCCCAAACCCCAGCCGCCCAAGCCGGTGGAAAAAAAGCCCGAGCCGCCCAAGGAGAAACCGTCCGAGGAGCCGCCGAGCGATACGCCGCCGACCCAGGCGCCACCGCAGAAATCGGCACAGCCTGCTCCGGGGCCGTCGCCGCAACAGCTCGCGGCCAAGGCGTCCTGGGAAGGCACTTTGCTGGCGCACTTGCAGAAGTACAAGAAGTACCCGCCAGGCGCGCAGGCACGTGGCAAGGAAGGCTTGAACCGCCTGAAGTTCGTGGTCGACGCTGAAGGCAATGTGCTGTCGTACGAGTTGGTGGGGCTCTCCGGCAACGCCGACCTGGACCGCGCCACCCTGGACATGATCCGTCGTGCCCAGCCGCTGCCCAAACCGCCGGCCGATATGGTCAAGAGCGGCAGCATCGAGATCGTTGCACCGTTCGTGTACAACATCGAAAAGCGTCGTCGCTGAACATGAGCATGGCGAGGGGTAACCCTCGCCACTTTCAGGAAAATCCTCGGCACTTCCCACTCAATCCCTTACAAACTTCTGATAACGTGCGTCTATCGATTGCAGCCGGTATGCTTGGCTCGCAACCTCATGGACGCCCGCTATGACTCTTACAGAATTACGCTACATCGTGACCCTCGCCCAAGAGCAACACTTTGGCCATGCGGCCGAGCGCTGCCATGTCAGCCAGCCGACGCTGTCGGTGGGCGTGAAAAAGCTTGAAGACGAACTCGGTGTGCTGATTTTCGAGCGCAGCAAGAGCGCCGTGCGCCTCACGCCAGTAGGCGAAGGTATCGTCGCCCAGGCCCAGAAGGTGCTGGAACAGGCGCAAAGCATTCGCGAGCTGGCCCAGGCCGGCAAGAACCAGCTCACCGCGCCGCTCAAGGTCGGGGCCATCTACACCGTCGGCCCGTACCTGTTCCCGCACCTGATCCCGCAACTGCACCGCGTCGCGCCGCAGATGCCGTTGTATATCGAAGAAAACTTCACCCACGTACTGCGCGACAAACTGCGCAACGGCGAGCTGGACGCAATCATCATCGCCCTGCCGTTCAACGAAGCGGATGTGCTCACCCTGCAGCTCTACGACGAGCCGTTCCAGGTGCTGATGCCCGCTTCCCACCCGTGGACCAAAAAAGCCACCATCGACGCCGCTCTGCTCAACGACAAGAGCCTGCTGCTGCTCGGCGAAGGCCACTGTTTCCGCGACCAGGTGCTGGAAGCCTGCCCGACCCTCACCAAAGGCAACGACGGCGCCAAGCACACCACGGTGGAATCCAGCTCCCTGGAAACCATTCGCCACATGGTCGCTTCGGGCCTGGGCATCTCGATCCTGCCGTTGTCGGCGGTGGACAGTCATCATTACGCCCCTGGCGTGATCGAAGTGCGCCCACTGACGCCACCGGTGCCGTTCCGTACCGTGGCGATCGCCTGGCGCGCCAGTTTCCCACGGCCCAAGGCGATTGAGATCCTCGCCGACTCGGTCCGCCTGTGCTCGGTGGCCAAGCCGCCTGCCGCCGCGAGCTGATCCGTCGTATGACTGAGCTGTCGCAGGTGCCGGTGACGGCACTCAAGGGTGTCGGGGACGCCATGGCCGAGAAGTTGGCCAAGGTCGGCCTGGAGAACCTTCAGGACGTACTGTTCCACCTGCCCCTGCGTTATCAGGACCGCACTCGCGTGGTGCCCATCGGCCAGCTTCGCCCTGGGCAGGACGCGGTGGTCGAAGGTACGGTCAGCGGCGCCGACGTGGTGATGGGCAAGCGCCGCAGCCTGGTGGTGCGCCTGCAGGATGGTACCGGCGGCCTTAGCCTGCGCTTCTACCATTTCAGCAATGCACAGAAAGAAGGCCTTAAACGCGGTACTCGCGTGCGCTGTTACGGCGAAGCCCGCCCCGGCGCCTCGGGCCTGGAAATCTACCACCCGGAATACCGTGCAATCACCGGCGACGAACCGCCGCCGGTAGACACCACCCTCACTCCGATCTACCCGCTCACCGAAGGCCTGACTCAACAACGCCTGCGCCAATTGTGCATGCAGACGCTGACGATGCTCGGCCCGACCAGCCTGCCGGACTGGCTGCCCCTGGAGCTGGCCCGCGACTATCAACTGGCGCCGCTGGCCGATGCGATTCGCTACCTGCATCACCCGCCCGCCGACGCCGACGTGGACGAGCTGGCCCTGGGTCATCATTGGGCCCAGCATCGCCTGGCCTTCGAAGAGCTGCTGACCCACCAACTGTCCCAGCAACGCCTGCGCGAAAGCATGCGCTCGCTGCGGGCGCCGGCAATGCCCAAGGCCACGCGCCTGCCCGCGCAATACCTGGCCAACCTCGGATTTGCGCCGACCGGCGCCCAGCAGCGCGTGGGCAACGAAATCGCCTACGACCTCAGTCAGCAGGAACCCATGCTGCGCCTGATCCAGGGCGACGTCGGCGCAGGCAAGACCGTGGTCGCCGCCCTCGCCGCGCTGCAGGCGCTGGAAGCCGGTTACCAGGTGGCGCTGATGGCGCCTACCGAGATTCTCGCCGAACAGCACTTCATCACTTTCAAGCGCTGGCTGGAGCCGCTGGGCCTGGAAGTCGCCTGGCTGGCCGGCAAGCTCAAGGGCAAGAACCGCGCCGCCGCGCTGGAGCAGATCGCCGCTGGCACACCGATGGTGGTGGGCACCCACGCACTGTTCCAGGACGAAGTGCAGTTCAAGAACCTGGCCCTGGTGATCATCGACGAACAACACCGCTTCGGCGTGCAACAGCGTCTGGCCCTGCGCCAGAAAGGCGTGGGCGGGCGCATGAGCCCGCACCAACTGATCATGACCGCCACGCCGATCCCGCGCACCCTGGCGATGAGCGCCTACGCCGACCTCGACACCTCGATCCTCGATGAACTGCCGCCCGGCCGCACGCCGGTCAACACCGTGCTGGTCACCGACACGCGGCGGGTCGAGGTGATCGAACGCGTGCGTGGTGCCTGCGCCGAAGGCCGCCAGGCCTATTGGGTCTGCACCCTGATCGAAGAGTCCGAGGAACTGACCTGTCAGGCCGCCGAGACTACCTATGAAGACCTCACCAGCGCCCTGGGCGAGCTCAAGGTCGGGCTGATCCATGGCCGTATGAAACCGGCGGAAAAAGCGGCGGTGATGGCCGAATTCAAGGCCGGCAACCTGCAACTGCTGGTCGCCACCACGGTGATCGAGGTTGGCGTGGACGTGCCCAATGCCAGCCTGATGATCATCGAGAACCCCGAACGCCTGGGCCTGGCGCAGTTGCACCAGCTGCGCGGGCGCGTGGGCCGAGGCAGCGCCGCCAGCCACTGCGTGCTGCTGTACCACCCGCCGCTGTCGCAGATCGGCCGCCAGCGCCTGGGCATCATGCGCGAAACCAACGACGGTTTTGTGATTGCCGAAAAAGACCTCGAACTGCGCGGCCCCGGTGAAATGCTCGGCACCCGCCAGACCGGCCTGCTGCAATTCAAGGTGGCCGATCTGATGCGTGACGCCGACCTGCTGCCCGCCGTGCGCGATGCCGCCCAAGCCCTGCTGGAACGCTGGCCGGATCACGTCAGCCCGTTGCTGGACCGCTGGCTGCGACACGGCCAGCAATACGGCCAGGTTTAACGCTGTCGAAGGAAAAACCGTCGCGGATCACCAACCTGGTCACAAACAGCACTTATCCGACCAACACTTGTACCAAGCTGGTTATACTTCGATGACTGTACGAAATTGGATCAGGCCATGTCAGAAGTTGCCCATGCCACAGCCCCACTGACCGCTCCGCCGGTCATTCGGGACCTGCTCGCCAAGCTAGCCGTCAGCTACACGGAAGTCGCCGAACAACCGGGCCTGAATCCTGCGCAAAAGGTCCAGGCCGTGCTGCTCGAAGATGCGGTGGGCGCATTGATGGTGCTGTTCCCGCAGAGCCAGTTACTGGACCTCAACCGCCTCGCCGAACTCACCGGCCGTCGCCTCACCGCCGTGGCGCCGGAGCGCGTCAAGCGCATGCTGGATAAACACAACCTGAGCCTGCTGCCAGGCCTGCCGCCGCTCACCAGTTCGCCCTGTCTGTATGAAGGCAGCCTGCTCAATCAACCGAGCCTGCTGGTGCATTCGGGCGAAGCCGGGCTGTTGCTGCAAATCGACACCGCAGCCTTCAAGACCCTGCTCACCAAGGCCAGCGCCGCGCAGTTCGGCGAGCCATTGAGCAATATTCGCCCGAACCTCGACCGCCCCAATGATGACCGCGAGGAAATCACCCAGGCGATGCAGGCCTTCACTGCGCGCCGTATCCAGCAACGCCTGGAAGCAACCATCGAGATTCCGCCGCTGGCCGACACCGCGCAGAAGATCATCAAGCTGCGGGTCGACCCCAACGCGACCATCGACGACATCACCGGCGTAGTGGAAACCGACCCCGCCCTCGCGGCGCAAGTGGTGAGCTGGGCCGCGTCGCCGTACTACGCGTCGCCGGGCAAGATCCGCTCCGTGGAAGACGCTATCGTGCGCGTGTTGGGTTTCGATCTGGTGATCAACCTGGCGCTCGGCCTGGCCCTGGGCAAAACCCTGAGCCTGCCCAAGGACAACCCACACCAGGCCACGCCGTACTGGCATCAATCGATCTACACCGCCGCCGTGATCGAAGGCCTGACCCGCGCCATGCCAAGGGCGCAGCGCCCTGAAGCCGGCCTGACTTACCTGGCCGGCTTGCTGCACAACTTCGGCTATCTGCTGCTGGCCCACGTATTCCCGCCGCACTTCTCGCTGATCTGTCGGCATCTGGAAGTCAATCCGCACCTGTGCCACAGCTATGTGGAACAGCACCTGCTGGGCATCAGCCGCGAGCAGATCGGCGCCTGGCTGATGCGCTACTGGGACATGCCGGACGAACTGTCCACGGCCCTGCGTTTCCAGCATGACCCGACCTACGACGGCAACTACGCCGAGTACCCGAACCTGGTGTGCCTGGCCGTGTGCCTGCTGCGCAGCCGGGGGATCGGTTCCGGGCCGGACGAAACCATCCCGGATGCGCTGCTTGAGCGTCTGGGCTTGAGCCGGGACAAAGCTGACGAAGTGGTGGGTAAAGTACTGGACGCCGAAGTCTTGCTGCGCGAATTGGCCTCGCAATTCACTCAGGCTTGAATGTGGCGCCTGTCATATAGCAATCGGGGGCAAGCCCCCTCCCACATAGGAATGCATTCCAAATGTGGGAGGGGGCTTGCCCCCGATGAATCCAACTCGGCCTAGCTGAAAAGCCCTACTTCTTTTTCTTCGGCTTCAAGTACTTGGTCAAGCCCTGGAACCAGATCACCAGCGCCGGGTTGCCCTTGATCTGGATCGACTTGTCCTGAATCCCCGTCATGAACGCCAGTTGCTTGTTCTTCGCCTGCATCGTGGCGAAGCCGTAGGCGGCATCTTTAAAGGCAATGGCAAACGCCGGCGCCGGGTGAACACCCGAACGGCTGGTGATGCGCTGGTCTTTAACAATGAAGTGACGGGCAACCTTGCCGTCGAGGGTCTGCAACTGAAACGCCAGGTCTTTGTCACCCAGCTGTTGCTGAAAGGCAGGGTTGGTGCGGCTGGCTTTGCCCATCATCAGGCCCAGCACCCACAACAGAAGACGAAATTTCATGCACACGGCCTCGGTGTAATTATTGAATGGCCGCAGCAGTGTAGCGATTTGCCGGAAGAACGCCACCGATCTCACGCTTTAGCGGGAGATCGGCTGGCGTTTAACGCTTATAGCAACATGTTACTTAAACGTTAGGGCAAGGCACCGGCGCCCAGTCGGCCAGGTTTGGATCGCGGCAGGTGCCTTCGATCTGTGCCTTACCGGCGTTGGCGACCTGCTTGCTTTCAGCTTGCTTGGTCTGCGCGGTCTGCAGGGTTTTCTCGGTCGCGACGGCTTCTTTCGGCACCACCGGCAATACCGGTTTCTTGGCCGGTTTGACAGCCTTCTTGCCCTTGGTCGGAGCAACGACCGGGGTGGTATCGGCGGTGGCCACCGTCACCACGTCGTTGCGCTGCACGCCCACCTGTTGCAGGTCTTTCTCGTAGGCCTGGGTGTAGTTGTTCAGGTCTTCAGCAGCTTTGCCGTTGACTGCCACGATCAGGTCGTTGGATTCCTTCAGGCCGGCGACGATTTCCGCCAGGCGCTTGCGGCCTTCGGTGTCGTTGACGGTCTTGGCCTTGCGGTCCGCGACGAGCTTGGTGAACGCGCTCTGGTAGCACTGCTGCGAAGCTTTGGCGTAGGCGGTGCTGCGGTCGATGTCGGACGCGCTCTTGTTGACGTCAGCCGCGTAGGACGCAATGCGCTGGTTGTCGTCGGCAATCTGCTTCTGACGCTCGGTGTAGTAACCCGCCGCGCCGCCGGCCAGGGCACCGCCGGCAGCGCCGATGGCCGCGTTACGGCCACGTTTTTCCTTGTCACCGCTCAACACGCCGAGCAGTGCACCGCCGGCGGCACCGATGGCCGCGCCGGTCACAACCGACTTGGTCATGTCCGAATCGGTCGCACGCAGGTGCTGCACCGGCTCGTAGCAGCTTGGGTAATACTCGACCTTGGTGCTGGACGCGACCTTGGAGGCTGGCGACGTGGCGCAACCTGTCAGCACGGTGCTGAAACCGGCTGCGATCAGCAGCAGGTGACGCTTGGAAACCGCCTTACGGGAAAAAAGCATAAGTTGTGTTCTCTTCTAAGTTTGACTTGCCCAGCACGGCCCATGCCGCCTGAGTCCCTTCCAAGCTCGCCATACAGCCAACGATCAAGACCGCTGACCGCTCGCTGCGAGCAATTCCTTCAAGATCGTTGCCGGGTCGGCCCGCTGTTGCTTGCGGTAGTTGCCGACATGGCGAACGAACAGTGTTGCGCGCGTCACCAGGCTCTTACCGAGCACCGGCTTGCGATCCAACTCTTCCTTGATCCTTTGAAACTGCGCCTGGATCACCGCATCGGTATAGCGCGTGCCGGTGGCCAGGTTGTCAATATAGATCGCCACTGCGCCATCGAGCGCGCTGCGGCCGTTATCGATGGCGGTGGCGAACAGCTGCGCACTGGCGTCGTCCTTGGCGTCGACGGCCTGCTGACGACTCTTCTGCAGGTTCATCAAACGAATGTTGTAGTTACTGATGGTCTCGGCCACCAGGGCTGCCGACTGGATCAGATTACCCGCCGCCTCTTCGCGTTGCTGGGCGATCAGCGACACGTTGCGCTTGAGCTCCTCGTTGACCAGCCCCAATTCGGCTTGCAACTTGGGGTCGACGCTGGCGGCGATGATGCTGTCCAGGCGCTTGGTCGGGTCCTGAGCGTCGTCGATGGCGTCGGTCAGCGAAGCCAGGCGGCCTTCTTTCTGCCACTGCGCAAACAGCTCCTTGTAGCGCGAACGCGGCGCCGACAGTGCGCCAATCGCCACGCGGAAACCGGTGGTCTCGTTGCTTTGCTCGGTGCCATCGGCGGCGAACAACGGATACTCGCGGCGCATGCCGGTGAACAACGTGCCCTCGCCTTCCAGGTAGTTGCCGCCCTTGACCACAAACCCGCCGTAGGTGCCCTGGCGGCGCCCGGCGTGGACCAGCTGGAAGGATTCCTGGACCATTTCCGCAGCGTTGCCAATCACATCGAACATGCCGATCGGGTTGGGCAACTTGGTGCCGATGGGCATCAACCGCGCCGCCTGGCCGGTACCGCCGGCCACTTGGTTGAAGACGGCGTAGTCGCCCAGCGGGCCGTCACTGTCGCTGCCTTCGGCGCGGCGCGGGAACAGGCGGCCTTCCAGGTCCTGCCGGCTCACGGCCTGGGCGCCACGGGCGGCAAATTCCCACTCCACTTCGGTGGGCAGGCGCACAAATCCTACACCGCCATCATCCTCGGACGAACCGCGACCACTGACCGGCAGCGCATCGCGGTGATATTTGAGCAGCCAGGCGCTGTAGACCGCCGAGAACCGTTCGGCCTCGAACCTCGATAACTTCACCTTGGGCAAACGCGCGGCCATGCCGGTCGGCGCATCACAGGCCGGAGCCGGTTCGCCGCTGGCCAGGGATTGCGCCTGGGCCATCACCTGGGCGTACTGGCGCGCCGTCACTTCGTACTTGCCGATGAAGTACAGCATCGGCTTGAGCGGCGTCTTGGCGTCGGTCTTGGGCATCAACGGCGTGATGACCTTGCTCCAGTCCTTGGGCAGGTCCTTGAGGGTGAACTGACCGTTGATAAAGTCGCGACGGTAGCCGGAAATAAACGACTGTTGATAACCCGCTTCGCCTTCACTGAACGGATAGCCAAGGCTGATCTCGCGGTCGTCCAGAGTGCCTTGGGCCAGCACATAGGCGTACCGGAAGACCATATTGCCTTCGCACGGCAGCGGCAGGCTCACGTCATCCGGCAACGGTTTGGGGTTGTCGAGTTTGTCGCTGGCTTCATCGGCCCAGGCCAGCGAGGCCAGGCTCAGCGCCACACAGGCGCCCAATAACTTATACATCTCTGATCCCTTCAGAAGCCTGGATACGCGCCACGCGCCAACCGCCACACGCCGCCGCCACGGCGCTGATGCCGAGCACGGCAACCAGGGCCAGGCCATAGTGATGCGCCAGCAGGTGGCTGGCGTGTTCGCCCGGCACCTGCACGAATAATTGATTCAACCCCGCCTCGGCCAGGCCATATAACCCGGCGCTGAGCACGGCGGCAAGGCTTGCGCTGTACAGCGCCTGCAGCACTACAAACAGCAACAGCGCGCCGGTGGAAAAACCCAGCAGGCGCAGCACCGACAACTCCCGTCGCTTGCGCGCGACAGCGGCCAGGGCGCCGGCAAAGATCGCCGCAAACGCCCCGGCCAAGGCCAACCCGGCGATGATCCAGAACACGATGGACAGGTTACGACTCAGAGATTGCACCTGAGCAATGTTCAATGCCTGGGTCGACACCAGCATGTTCTGTCTGGCAAAAAACACCCTTAACGGTTCCACGTCGTTGAGGCTACGCGCATACAAACGAAACGCCGGGTAGACGCGCTGCTCATTCGTGCCCACGGCCTCGCCCTCCCATCCCAGCGCCGGCACCGCACGGCCGTCGCGATAATCTTCCGCCGCCTCGAGCAGGCCCAGCCCGGCGAACAATCCGTCGCGGGCAAACGCCTCCAGGGGCAACACCGCCAGCACCTGCAGCCGTGTATGGCGGGCCTCGACACGCCCGGCCATTTGCCGCGCGAAACTGGTCTCCAGCCAGTCACCGGGCCGCGCCGCAAGTTTCTCGGCGGCGGTGTGGCTCAGGACGATCTGCTCCAGCCCCTGAGGCACCGGCAAGCCGCCGAGCAGGGGATCGCCCGGCGCGGTCGGCAGCATCTCCAGCACCAAAGTGCCCACCTGCGCCGTCGCCGCAATCTGCCGCGTACGCGGGATGGCGAACGCCACGTCCGGCCGTTGACCCAGTTGCTCGATAAACGTGCTGCTGAATCGACCACCGCCCAGCGGAATAATTTCACGGGTGGCCGGGTCCGTCTCCAAACGTTGGGTCAAACTGCTGACCAGTCCGAATTTCAGGCCGAACAACACCAGCAACGGCGCGATCACCGCCACCAGCGCCAGCACCGAGCAGGCCGACAGCCAGGTGTCGTTGCGGTAGTCCTGCCAGGCGAGCGACGCCACCAAAGGAAAGCGCATCAGCCGGCCTCCCCCAGCGTCGCCGTGACGCCGCCGTCGCTGTCGCGCCGGCAACGAATACGCCGCACCTGCAAGCCACTGGCGCGCGCCAGGGGCTCATCGTGGGTGGCGATCACACAGGCGGCACGGTGTTCGCGGGCCTGGGCCAGCAACGCTTGCATGACCCGCTCGGCATTCAGCGGGTCGAGAGACGCCGTGGGCTCATCCGCCAATACCAGTTGCGGCGCGTGGGCCAGGGCCCGGGCGCAACTGACGCGCTGGCGCTGGCCCACCGACAATGCCGAGGGTTTCTTGGCCAACTGATCGCTGATCTCCAAGTGTTCGGCCAGGCGCGCCACGCTGCCGTCGTCCTTCAGGCCGAGCAGTTGGCGGGACAACGCGATATTGCCGCGCACATCCAGGAACCCCAGCAGCCCACCGGTCTGCAGCACATAACCCAGGTGCTGACTGCGCAACCGGGCCAGGGCCGATTGCTGATCGGCGCGCCACAACCCGGCGATATCCTGCTGATTGAACTCAAACCGGCCCACCTGATCCGGCGCCAGCACCAGTGCGAGCAGGTCCAGCAAGGTGCTTTTGCCGCAGCCGCTGGGCCCGACAATCGCCACTTGCTCGCCCGCGCGCAGGTGCAGTGCCGGAATCACCAGGCTGTAGCGCTGGCTGCCGGCGCCCCGGCTCTTGTGCACCGCGCTCAGGTTCAGCATCACGGCAGCGTCGACAATGGCACGCGGTACAACGCATCACCCGGCTCGGCATCGCCAAAGCGGACCCAGTTGGCCACGTCGTTGTGGAAGGTTTCGTAGAGGCGGATTTTCGAATCCAGCTCGTCGATGAAGTCTTCCTGCTCGGCCACGCTCAATGACAACCACAAATCCTGGGTCATGTTCAGCGACTTGCTGCGGTACGGCAGGCCTTCCAGGTATTCGCCGAGGATGCCGCCGTCGGCCAGATTGCCGCCCTTGCGCAGGGCCTGCGGGTCGCGGCTCATATAAGCCGACGCACTGGCGATTTCCTGGAAGAAGTCCTTGGGCGAGGTCTGGGTTTTGCGCGCCGCGTCGACGATCAGTTTCAGCGATTGCTGCAGGTCGTTGAGCTGCAGTTTGGTCAGCATCACGCACACCTGGAACGCCGGCAGCGCCGGGTTGGTCAGGTCGCGGTCGGCGGTCCAGGCGCTGACCAGTTGCGGCGCCTGGCTCGCGGTTTTGCGGCCGAGAAAGTCCATGTGCATCGCATAACCGACCGCCGCGGATTTGTCCGCCAGGCTCGGCGCGGCGCTGAGTGTCGGCACCGCTTGCGGCGTATTGCTGCGCACTTGGTGCACGAGGTTGGCGAACACCGTGCCGATCTCATCCACACGCTCGCCCAGCTTGCGCACATCGCCGCCGGGCACCGGTGTGTAAAGGTCGCCGATCTGTGGGTTGGCGTCGGCGGTAAGGATGCGGTACTGGCTTTCGGCGCCGGCGTGGGTTTTCTTGCCGGCGTCGGTGCGCAGGTGCAGGGCGTAGATTTTGATCTGCTTGCCCAACGCGGCCTGGCGCACTTCGGCTTCGTTCATCTGGGTGGCGGCGAACGGGTCGTTCTTGCGCAGCGCGCCGGCGTCGGTTACCAACAGGATGATGCGGCCACCGTAGCCGGACCAGTCCATGCCTTCGACCGCCTGCATCACCCCGGCAAACGCGTCCTCGTTGAACGAATGGCTGGAAACCGTCGAGGCCTTGACCTGGCGCGCCATGTCGAGAAAACGCTGCGGGTCGCGGCCCTGGTCGAGGGTGATCAAGGTCTTGGCCACGTATTCCAGGCCGGGCGTTTTCTTGATGCTGTTGCGAAAACCCACCAGCCCGAAGCTGACGCTGTCCAGCTCGCCGCGTTCGGCGATACGGGTTTGCAGTTCGTGCACCACGTCGCGGACCTGGTCGATATAGGGCTGCATCGACACGGTGGTGTCCACCACCAGTACCACGGCGGTGCGAAATGCATCGGCGTTGGCGTTGAGCACCGGCGTCGACGGCTTGGCCACCGGGCTGTTGCCTGGGTCGATGGAGGCCACGTTAAGCAACTGCACCGGCTGGCCGTTTTCGTCGAAACTCTCTTTGGAATCGAAGATCGGCAGCAGGTAGAACTGGTTCTGCGGCACGGCGCTGGCGGACGGTTCCAGGGCCAGCACCTGGCCGTTGTCTTCGCGGTTTTTCTGCGCCTTGACCAGCACGCCTTTGGCGGCGGCGGGGTCGGCGAGCAACTTCTCGACTTCGCCGGATTGACGCAGGAACATCACCGGCGCACGGCCCGAGCGTTCGGTGAACTTGAGCACCAGGCTCTGCTTCCAGTCGCTGACCTGGGCAGCCGGTAACCACCCGTCGCTGCGACCATCGGTGGCGGCGCCGACGCGCACCCACGGTTGGCCGTCGATGTCTTTACGCTGGTACACGTAGAGCACGGAGAACGCCGGCAGCGTTTTGCCCGGTGCACCGCCGGCATCGCTGGAGAGTTTCGCGCCAGGCTTGCTCAGCACGCGCTGGAACAGGGTTTTCTTGCCCGCCATCAGCAACGGGCGGCCGCCGCCGTCCGCTTCGGCCACTGCCGGTTTCGCCTCTGGCGGCGCGGTCGGCGTCGCTGGCGGTTTCGGCAGGCTGGCGGTGGGCGCGGCCGCTGGCGTATCGCTGCGACTCATCCACCAGTAACTGCCCCCGCCGATGGCCAATGCCACCGCGACCGCCACGGCCGCCAAGGCCAGCACCGGTCCACGCCGCTGCTCGCCGTGCTGGGTTGGCTTGACCACCGGCTGACGCACCGGAGGCGGCGCGGGCTGGGGCTTGTCGGTGGGGATTTCGATGGATTGCGGCGTAATCCCCGCCAGATCGAAACTGAGCGGCAGCGGCGCCGGGCGCACCAGGGTCGCCTCCGGCGAATCGGCCGGCAGTTGATCCAGCGCCAGCAGCAACGCCGCCGCATCCGGGAAGCGATCGGCGGGGTCCTTGGCCAACAGTTTGCGCAACACCGCTTGATAACGGCCGTGGTGCACCGGCAATTCCGGTAACGGTTCGGTCAGGTGCGCCAGGGCGGTGGAGAGCGCGTCGGTGCCGTTATACGGCAACTCGCCCACCAGGATTTCATACAGCACCACGCCCAGGGCGTAGAGGTCGGCGCGCCCGTCGATCTCCTGCCCGCGTGCCTGCTCGGGGCTCATGTAGCTCGGGGTGCCTACGGCGAAACCGGCCTGGGTGAACTGGGTGCGGTCGTCAAGGGATTTGGCGATGCCGAAGTCGGACAACACCGCCGTGCCGTCGGCGCGGAACAGGATGTTCGCCGGCTTGACGTCACGGTGCACCAGGCCCTGGGCATGGGCGTAACCCAACGCCGAGGCGATCTGGCGGATCAACGTCACGCCCTGCTCCGGCGTCATGCCGGCGGCGATGCGCTCCTTGAGCGTGCCGTTGGGCAGGTATTCCATGGCCATGTAGTACAGCTCACCGACATTGCCGATGTCATGGATGGTCACGGTGTGCGGGTGCGAAAGGCGCGCCAGGGTCTTGCCCTCGCGCAGGAAGCGCTCGCAGAAACTCGGGTCGGCCGCCAGGGCCGCCGCCATCACCTTCAACGCCACCTTGCGCTCCAGTGAACGCTGGGTGGCCAGGTACACATTGGCCATGGCGCCTTCGCCGATCTCGCCTTCGATGTCATAACCCGGAATCAGGATGTTCATGCCGATACCTTCACGACAATGGCGGTGATGTTATCCGGCGCGCCTCGGTTGAGGCCCAGATGCACCAGGCTGCGCACGATTTCATCCGGCGCGTCATGGCCCAGCACTTCACGGATCTCATGGTCTTCGACGGTTTTGTTGAGGCCGTCGCTGCACAGCAGGTAAGTGTCGCCGGGGGCGATCAACAAGTCGACCACCGCCAGGTCCAGGTGCGCCTCCACACCTATGGCGCGGGTGACGATGTTGGCGCGCGGGTGCACACGAGCGTCGGCTTCGCTGAGCAAACCGCTGTCTTGCAGGTCCTGCACGTAGCTGTGGTCGCGGGAAATGCCTTCGAGCACGCCGTCGCGCAGGCGATACAGGCGACTGTCGCCGGCCCACAGGCACACGCCGCGCAGGCCACGGGCAGCGAAAACCACCACCGTGCTGCCCATCATGGTCACGCCACGGTTGGCGGTTTCCTCGCGCACGGCGGCGTTGATACGGACCAGGTCGTTGCGCAGCGCCGCCGTGTATTCATCCAGCGAGCGACCCAGCGGCACGTTGCGCAGGCTGTCGACGATCAGGCTGCTGACGTAATCGCCCGCCGCATGCCCGCCCATGCCATCGGCCACCACCCACAGGCGGTTCTCCGGCAGGTCCAGGCACGCATCTTCATTGACCTGCCGCACCATGCCCACATGGCTTTTGCTCGCGGATTTGTACGTCGACCCCATCTACACCACACCTTCTTGTCCGAGCAAAAACTGCGCAAAATCGCTGGCGGCAGGCAGGCCCTGACACCGCAATAAACCAGGAGAAATCTGTTGCGAGCCGCGCCCCCACCACAGGCTGGCGCCTTCGCATGCCTGTTCGGCCAGCGCGGCCAGGCGGCCTTGGGGCTCGGTCGCGACGACGCGCTGCAGACCGGCGAAACGGCCGTCGAGGGCGCGCGGCTCGGCGGTCGGCACACCCAGACGGTCGAGCCCCTCGTTGAAGCCTTCAAAGGTCGCGCCGCTGTCCAGGGTACCCAGCAGCAACGCTTCGACCTGCTCGAACCAGGCGTCCGGCCCGCCCACCAGCGAGGCGGGGTTGGTGTTGTGATCCAGCAGCGCCACCACCGCCAGCGGGAAGTACCGCCCGACCCGGTCGATGCTCGGCATCACCACCCCGGCGGCGGCGTCCGGCCCGCAGACGCCCGGCGCCAGCACAAAACGCCACAGCGGGCTGACCAGGTACGCATTGAGCCAGCCAGCGCCCAGGCTGTTCTGGCTGGCGAGCAACCCCGCCGCCAGCCAGTTGTCCCACGGGCCGATAAAGCTCTGGGGCAAGGCGCGGCTGACGAAATCGCCACGGCTGGCCAATTTGCCGTAGAAGCCCAACGTCGTCATAGCCGCTCCGGCAGGCTGAAGCCGCTGAGCACGCGACTCTTGAACGGGTTGAAGGCACTGTTGGCGCGCAGCTCGTAAGCGATACTCGCGCCATCGACGCGCAGGCGCAGGTTGAAACGGTCCGGTGAGTTGCCGGGGGTCAGGTCCGACTGTTCCAGCAGGCGGAACCAGGCCCACGGGCCGTCGAGGGTTACGCCGGAACGGCCACTGGCCGACGGCGGCATGATGGAGATACGCACCACGCCAATACTGCCGGGGTTCGGCCATTGCATCGCCACCGGACGACTCGGGCCATGGTCGTAGCTCAGTTGCTGGCCGTCCAGGTCGAGCAGGAACTGGGTGATGCTTGGGTCCATCGACACCGGCTTAAGCTCGAAACGCACAATCGGTTGGGTGCCCCCGGAGCGGAAGAACGCATCGCGAATCGTCGCGGCGCGCTGGAAGGTCTGCAGCACGCCCGGCGCGATCCCCAGTTTCTGCGCCGCGCCCGGCTGCCAGCGCCAGGTTTGCGCGGAGGTGTCCACGTAGGGCTGCAGGTATTTGCGGAAATAATTGTCCATCACCCCGCCGACGCCGAAGAACTGGCCGAAATCATCCAGCGTGGCGTCCCGTGCGCTGCCGGGTGACATCGGATAACGCCCCGCCAGCGACTGGCGATACACGTTGACCACTTCGCTGACCCAGGCCGCGTTCAGTTGGTTACGCACCCCGCCCATCATGCTGTTGGTGGTGGAGTTGACCACCGACTTGACCATGCCCTGCACCAGCGGCGGCTGGCGTTCGGCATTCAGGCTGACGCGCGTAGCCGCAGCCGCTGCCTGGTTCTTGGCCTCGCCGAGCAGCGCGTCGCCACTGGCGCCGACCATGGCGCTGACCTGCACATACAGCGCATTCATGTCCGCCAACAGGCCGTCGATGGCCGCCGGCTCGCCTTCATTTTTACTGACGATGCTGTTGAGTTCGGCGAAGTGCGCGGTGACCGGATCGTCCGTCGCCGCCGGCGCGTTGGTTGTGGGTTGCTCCTGACCCAGCAAGCTGCCGAGGCGCTCCTTGAGCTTGTCGACGCCGCCTTCCACCGGCGCGCCTTTGGCCGCCAATTGGCGTTCTTCGGCTTGCAGGTCGGTTTCCTTGGCCACCGCCACCAGCAGCTTTTTCAGCGGCGAGGTCGGCCCGGAAATCACCCGCAGCACATCGGCGGCCTGGGCCACGCTGGTGATCGGCACAAAGTCGATGTCGGCGAGCAAGGCGTCCCATTGGCGCTGGTAGTCCTGGAAATACAGGCGGCGCACATCGGCGGCCAGGCTCACCACGTTCTGCTGATCGGCCTGCTCGCGGCCCAGCACCCACTGTTCTTCGGCCAGCGTGCCGGTCTGGTTCAGGCTGCTCAGCAGGAATGCCTGACGATAACCCTTGGCGGTAAAGAACCCACTCAACGGCTCGCCCAGGGGCTTGCCGCTCTTGCGGCTGAACACCAGCGCGGCATCACGCCCGGCGGCTTCGTTGATGCGAAAGTCCGGGATGCCTTCGGGCAGTTTCTGGCGTTTGACCCGGTCATATACACGCTGCGCCACCGGCAACTGTTGCAGTTGGCGGCGCAGATCGTCGATCAGGCGTGGGTCCAGGCGTGCGTTCGGCGGATGCCGTTCGAACAGGGCCTGCAAATGCCCGGCCAGCGCCTGGCGCTGATCGGCCGGCAGATCCCGTGGCAGGTTGCGGTCCCAGTCCAGGGCGATCCACGCCTTGATGAAATCCGGGTCGTAATGCTCGCTGTCGGCAAGCATCAGGTAAGCCTTGAGGCCTTCGTAGAGGAAGTCGGAGTTGCCGCCGCCGTGCAGTTGCTCCTCGATGCGCGTCACCAGTCGCGGGGCGAATACGGCGATCAACAATTTGCGGTAGACGCTGGCGGACTCGGCTTCGAGCATGTCGCCCTGGTACAACCCCAGGCCCTCGGACCAACTCGGCGAATCCCCCGCCAGGTTTTTCACCGCATTGAGCAGCGGCAGCACCGCGAGCACGTCGCGCTGCGCCGGGCTGAGGTTCTGTACGGTCTGGCCCAGGGGCGCGACCTTCTGGTCGACCTGGGCGATATAGGCCTGGTTGGCGCGATAGCTCACCCACCACAGGCTGCTGACCACGATCACCAAAGCCACGGTGGCCGCGAGTACACCGCGCGCAATCCACTTGCGCCGGCGTTCGACTTTCGGGTTCACACCCACCAGCCCACGCTCGGCAAAGGCCACGGCGGTAAAGAGTTTTTCGATGAAATAACTGCGCCCGGTGCCGCTCTGGCGCGCCAGGTGCTGGCGGTCCAGGTTCATGCTCTGGGCCATGGCGCCGATCAGGCGGTCAATCGGGCTGCCTTCCTGGGTGCCACTGGTGAAGTACACGCCACGCAGCAATACACGCTCTTCAAAGGCGTTGGGTTTAAACACGCCCTCAAGGAAACTCTGCAGGCAATCCTTCAAGGCGCCGAATTGCTGCGCGAAGCCGTAGATCAGGTCGCGCCGCGCCGGGTCGCGCTCTTGTTGCAGACGTTCCACCAGGCGCTCGTTGAGACGCTGTTCGAGTCCGGCGAACTCGCTCTGCAGGTGCGCCAGCGGGCTGTCATTGTTTTTACCGTCGTCCAGGGCAAAGGTCATGCCCCACACCTGGGCGCGCTCTTCCTTGCTCAGGTTGTCGAAGAACTCCATGAAGCCGGGGACCAGATCGAGCTTGGTCAGCATCAGGTAGATCGGAAAGCGCACGCCCAATTGCGTATACAGCTCCTGGATCCGCAGGCGAATCGCCGCCGCGTGGGCGGCGCGCTCGGCGTCGGTGCCGAGCAGCAGATCCGAGAGGCTGATCGCAATGAATGCGCCGTCGATGGGGCGGCGCGAGCGTTGTTTTTTCAGCAGGTCGAGAAAGCCCAGCCACGCAGCTTTATCCACCGTGGAGTTGCTGTCCTGGGTGGTATAGCGACCAGCGGTGTCGAGCAGTACGGCCTGGTCGGTGAACCACCAGTCGCAGTTACGCGTACCGCCGACACCGCGCACCGCACCGGCGCCCAGCTGCGCGGCCAGCG
Source organism: Pseudomonas quebecensis (assembly GCF_026410085.1). NCBI lineage: Bacteria > Pseudomonadati > Pseudomonadota > Gammaproteobacteria > Pseudomonadales > Pseudomonadaceae > Pseudomonas > Pseudomonas quebecensis. The sequence continues at coordinate 5,457,632 of NZ_CP112866.1, read as the reverse complement.
GAAAGTGCAGGCCGGAGTTGACCAGCGCGGTGGTCTTGCCCGAACCCGGCGGGCCGATGATCACGTACCACGGCAGTTCGTAGAGGTTGCGCCGCTCGTCGCCGCCCAGTTTGGCTTTCTTGAGCAGCGTCAGGGCCTCGTCCATGCGCTGGCGCAGGGTGGCGAGTTCTTCGGCGGTGGCCACGCTGTTGGGGTCCACCGGCGTATCCGCCGCCAGGCTGCGCATCACTTCGGCGGCCTGGCGGCGCGCCTGGATAATGCGGAACACGCGGTAGGCGATCCACACCGCGAACATCAGGACGATCAACGCCCAGCGGCGGCCTTCCGGCACCAGCACGTCGAGCAGCGGCCCGACAAACCAGATGATCAGGCTCAGGGCGATCAGGCCCAGCACCGGGATCACCCAGCGAATCATGAAACTGAAAAACGCCTTCACTCGACGCCCTCCGCCAATACGGTGATTTCAACCCGACGATTGCGGGCGCGGCCTTCGGCTGTGCTGTTGGTGGCCAGCGGCTCGGTGTCGCTTCTGCCCTCGGCACTGAAGCGTTCGGCCTGGCCGGTCTTGGCGGCAAGAATCTCCAGCACCGACTTGGCCCGCGCTTCCGACAACGCCCAGTTGGACGGGAAGCGCAGCGTGGCAATCGGACGGTTGTCGCTGTGGCCCGTGACGCGGACCTGGCCCTTGACCTTACGCACGGCGTCGGCAATGCGCAGCATCAACGGCTGGTAGTCATCGACGATGCTGGAGCTGGCGGACGCGAACAACTCGTCGCCACGAATGGTCACCACGGAGCGGTCGACCTTGTCTTCCACCGCGACGCGCCCGGCCTTGATGTCTTCCGCCAGGAAGCCGGCCAGACGCGGCCGCTCAATGACCTTGGGCTGCGCCACCGGACGGTCGATGGCCTGCACCGGGATCTCGCCCAGGGCATGGATATTCTTGAACACCGGTTCGGCCTGCGCCGCCAGCAGCATGCGCAACACGAACAGCAGCGCCAGCAGCAGCGCCAGGCCGATGGCCACGGCGATCCACGGCGGCATGAATTGCGCCAGGCGATCTCGCGCCACGGTCACACCGCGCCAATGCGGCGACAGCTCGCGCTCGTGCTCGCCACGGGCACTGCGAATGGCCGCGGCGGTGCGTTCGCGCAGGGCTTCCAACTGGCTGCGGCCGTCGTTCATCACGCGGTAGCGACCTTCGAAACCCAGGCACATGCACAGGTACAGCAACTCCAGCAGGTACAAGCGTTCCCGTGGGCTTTGCAGACAATGGTCGAGCAGCTGGAAGACTTTTTCACCACCCCAGGCTTCGTTATGCACGGTGATCAACAGGCTCTGCTTGCCCCACTCGCTGGTGCTGCCCCACGGCGTGCTCAACACCGCCTCATCCAGAGCGGTGCACAGCGCGTAGCGCGCCAGCAGCACTTCGTTGCGCGCCACGCCGGCGGCCTCGGCACGCTCTTCGAACTGGCGCAGGTAGGCCAACAGTTGCGCGCGCAGGCTGGCCGGCGCCGGGTGGGCGATGGTGTTGCGCAGCCGCGTCAGCAATGCCAGCAACGGGCCGGCGGCGCTTTCCAGCGGGTTGAGGCCCTGGCTCTTGCCGGTGAGCATCGGCGCGGCCGGCACTGACAAAGGCGCGGGCTCTGCACGCGCGGGTTCCGGCGCACGGCCCCCCGGGCGCGGCATGAACTGGGTGCGGTCGTCATCATTGGGATGCATCGCGGATTATCCTCGGATCGCCCAGAAGGCCAGGTTCAAGCCCGGGAACTGCCCGGCGATGTGGAAAGCAAAACCACCGGAGTTGCTCAGTTGCTGCCAGTGCTCGCTGCCCCGGTCCAGCTCGTAGTAAGTCGAGCCTGCGTGGTACGGCAATTGGCGCGGCGCCACCGGCAACGGCACCAGACCGATGCCCGGCAACTGCAGGTTGACCATGTCGCGGATGTGTTCAACCGACCCTACCTTGCTCTGCTGGCCGAAGCGCGCGCGCAGGGTTTCGCCGGGTACATCGGCACGCACCACCAGGATGAAACTGGCGTTGTCGAGCAGGGTTTTGTCGGCCAGCATTGCCACGTGGATGCCATACGCTTTTTCCACAATCGGGATTGGCGTGGCTTTACTGTCAATCAGCATCGACAACGCTTCGCGCAATGCCGCCATTACCGGGGCGAAGCTGACGGCCAGATCGTCGTGCTGGTATTGCGGGTATTCCTGAGGACGACGGCCCGAGGTGGAGAACGTGGAAAACTCCCCGGCCAGGCTCACCAGTTCACTGAAGAAACGCTCCGGGTGCAGCGGGCTCAACTGGCTGAAATGCTGGATCAGCGGCTGGGCGCGGTTGACCAGTTGCAGCAGCATGAAGTCGGCGATCTCCGAGGCGCCGCCGGCGCCCGAGGCCACCACGCGGCCGGCCAGGGCCTCGCCACGCTGGTGCAGCAGGCCCAGCAATTCGCTGCGAAACGCGGTGAGCGGTTTGCTCGCGGCCACGTCCAGCACCGGTGGGATGTAGCTGTCATCGAGCACCAGCGCGCGGTCGGCGCGTTTTTCCTTGATGCGTACCACACCGATGGCGGCGTAATCGCTGATGCCATCCTGGGCGGTGAGCAGGCGCAGCGCCCGAGAACCCACGGCCACCGGCGCGCGGTTTTCGAACGGTGCGTTGTCATCGCGTACTTCGCGCACCTGGCTCACGTAACGCGCGGCTTCCAGGGCTTCGCCCTCGTCGACGGTGTCGCGCACGCCGGCCCGTTTGAGTGGCAAGGCCAGGTAGACCAGGCCGTCGCGCAGGTTGTCATCGATGTTCAGCGGGCTGGGCGCCAGGTCGTCCTGGGGAATATTGAACGGTGTGCCGTCAGGCAACAGGCCCCGCGCCGAGACGATGGCCAGCTTGCCCTGGGCCAACAGGCCCTGGTCGATCAGCAACTCGGAAAAGCCCCAGGCACCGGCGGACAGCGGGCGGCTGCGGGCGTCGATCAGGTTTTCCAGGTAACGGTCATGCTGCTGGAAGTGCTGCGTTCCGATGAACATGCCTTCCGACCAGACCACGCGATTGTTCCAGGACATGGGGGCTCCGATTGCTTATTGGGCAGGGCTGGATGGGGTAACCACGACGTCGGCGCGCACCGCGCGCACATCGAGGCTGATCTGGTATTCGGTGTACTGACGCGCCGGCACATTGATCACCGTGCGCCACTGCGCGCGATCGAGTTCGCGGTAGCCCACCAGCAAGCCGATCTGGCGCGTCGACGGGTCGAGGTCACGCTGAATGCTCAGTTGCTGACCGGGCTGCACCATCACTTCGTCCTGGTCCAACAAGTCCAGGCCCAGGGTCGATTGCGCACGGTCGGCCAGGGCGAAATAGTCGGAGCGGGCAAAGGTGGCGGCATTCTTCAGTTCGAAAATCCGCACGCGCACCGGGGCGGCCTGGCCATTGGCGCCGGGGTTGAGCCCGGCAATGGCGTGAAAGTGCAATTCGACCGCAGCCGTATCCGCTTCAGCCTCGGCGGCGGCTTCGGGTTTGGCGGCGTCTTTGGCACACGCCGTCAGCAGAAGCGCGGTGGCGACTGCGAGTAAAAACCTGGGAATCATCCTGCGTCCTCAATGACGTACTTAGCTATCCGTTAATCCGTGTGTGCGGTTCAGCGCCGCTGTCGTGCGCTGTGTTCTTCATAGGCCCGACTGAACTCGCGGCCGAACAGGTCCTGGAAGTCTTCCTGGGCCTCACGGGAAATATTGCCGTAGAGCTCGGTGAACTGCTGCCAGTACTGGGCCTGGCGTGACCCGTTGAAAATACTCGACAGCCCACCGGGCTTGCCCATGCGTTCTTCCAGTTGCGCCGGTTCGAAGCGCTTGAGCAGGTGCTTGATCGCCGCTTCCACACCGGCCATCACCGCCAGTTGGTGGGCGCGCAGGTCGTCGAAACTTTCCTTTACCGCGACATCGGGCGCCATAAACGCCTGGTTGCCGTGACGCAGCAGCAGCAGTAACGCTTCGTCGGCATTCGGTGCGAACTTCAACGGATTGTTTTCAGCGGGCTGGATCATGGTCTGCTGCATGCGGAACTCGCCTTTGAGGCTGGCCCGGGCGCGCAGGACGTCGATCAAGCCTTCGACCATCAGCCGGTAGCTGCGACCGATGCTTTCCATCTGCGCGCAGGCGTCGGCCTTATCCAGGCGCAATTGGTCGAGGCCGGCACCGCGCAGGAAGGCTTGCAGCAGGTCCGGTTGCCCGGCATTGACCACCGGCGGTGCCACCTCGGGCATGGGCGCGGATGGCGTCACTGGCGGTGGCGGTGGCGGCGATGGAGTCGGTGCCGGCGCGCTGATAATCGGCGGCGGCGCGTCGCTGAGCAGGTCCCAATCTTCGGGGATCACTGAACCGGACGCCACCGGCGCCTCGGGCACCGGCACGCTCACCGGCGTCGGCGGGCGGAAGTCGTGTTGTTCACTGGGCACATGATCGGCCACGGTCGGCGGCGGCACGGCGGTGGGGCTGAGGAAGTCGAACAGGTCCGGCAGGGTGTCCATCGACGACGCACCCTGGAACTGCGGCGCGATCGCTGGCTGCGGCATCGGCGCGGGCGTCACGGGGCCGGCCACGGCGCCCATCAGCGCTTCGAAACTGTTCGGCGACTCACCGGCAAAGGGCTGGCTTTCAACGGCTTGCACGCTGAAATCGATGCGTGCCTGGATTTCGTAATCGCCGATACGGATCAGTTCGCCATCCTGCAGCAGCTCGCTGTTGCCGCGGCGCATGCGGATGCCGGCGTTGACCAACTCCACGCCGTTGGTGCTGTTATCGGTTAAATAATAACGGCCGTCTTTGTATTGAATAACGCAGTGTTGCGAAGACACGAGGCGCTCGGGGTCGGGCAATACCCAGTCATTATCCGAGCTGCGGCCGATCGCCATCGAGCCCTGGTTCATGGACTTTTCGGGGCACTGCCCGGGGGTAATCTTGTGATAACTAGTGATAGTCAAACACAGCGACATCTTGCCTCCTTGCTGATACTTCGCGCGCAGTCGATTCCCGGGCTGAACATTCCCGGGAAATCCCATCGGGCCATGGAATCGACCCTTTACAACCCGCTGTTGTCAGCATGATCGCTGATGTTAACTGGGCCGCATGACAAAAATCCTGCCTCGGTGCGTGCTTCGACCCGTCAGTCGCACAGGTTGTTAAGCACCGCACATCTGTCACAGAGGGCGAATAGCTTACCTTGACAAGGCATAAGTACTACACCAAAAATGCACAACTTCTTGAACACCAATGATGGCACATTAATAGCACTGTGCTTATATGACCAAGAAAACATGCAAAGTTCCTTGCGCAACTAATGCATGAATAGCCCGTCATCTTAACGGGCGGATAGGGAGATCGATTTCAGTGGATGTGCCTTTGCTGCTCGCCGCCGTTTCCGCGAACTCGCCGTGTGGCGAAGACATGGAATATGACGCGGACTTTCTCCAGCTTGAGCGTGACGCCAAGGGGCAACCCGAGCGCAGCATGGGTGATGCCATCCTGCCCGCCGAACCGCCGGAATGGCGCAGCATCCAGCAGCAGAGCCTCGACTTGCTGCAGCGCAGCAAAGACCTGCGCATCACTCACTTTCTGCTGCAAAGTTCCCTGGCCCTGCAAGGCGTGGCCGGGCTGGCCGAAGTCCTCACGCTGATCGACGCGTTGTTGCGCCAATACTGGGCCGACCTGCACCCGCGCCTGGACGCTGACGACGATAACGACCCCACCGTGCGCATCAATGCACTGGCCGGCCTGACCAGCGACGCAACCATCCGCCTGCTGCGCGAAAGCATCCTCACCCGCTCGCGCACGTTCGGCCCGGTGAGCCTGCGCGCGGCGCTCAACGCCAGCGGCCTGATGCACTTCCCGGATGAACAACTGGGCGCCCAGCAACTCAACGCGGCGTTCCTCGACAGCGACCCCGATCACCTGCAAGCCACCCGCGAGGCCTTGAGCGCCGCGCGGGCTGCCTGCGAAGCCATTGAACAACAGGTCAACGAGCAGGTCGGCTCCGCCCAGGGCGTGGACCTCAGCGCGTTGAAGCAGCCGCTCAAGCAAGCGCTGCAGATACTCAATCAAGCGGTGCCGGGCACCGACAGCAGCAGCGAACCCGAGGCCGTCAGTGAAGACAATGCCCCCTCGGCCGACTTCGCCCCTGCCCCAGCGGCGCCACGCCCGGTCGGCGATATCGCCAGCCGCGACGACGTGCTGCGCAGCCTCGACAAGATCCTCGCGTACTACACCCGGCACGAGCCTTCGAGCCCGCTGCCGGTGTTATTGAACCGGGCCAAAAATCTGGTCCATGCCGATTTCGAAGCAATCGTGCGCAACCTGATTCCCGACGGCATGTCCCAATTTGAAAACCTGCGTGGCCCGGACGGCGAATAAACCGCCCGGCTGTGCAGTAACAACACCGTCGCTCAAGCGACCAGGAGCAGCAACGTGGCGAAGCAAAGTTCTCAGAAATTCATCGCGCGCAACCGCGCGCCTCGAGTGCAGATCGAGTACGACGTCGAGCTCTACGGCGCCGAGAAAAAGGTCCAGCTGCCCTTCGTGATGGGCGTGATGGCCGACCTCGCCGGTAAGCCTGCCGAGCCTCTGGCGCCGGTGGCCGACCGCAAATTCCTTGAAGTGGATGTCGACAACTTCGACTCCCGCCTCAAGGCCATGCAGCCGCGCGTGGCATTCCACGTGCCGAACGAACTGACCGGCGAAGGCAACCTGAGCCTGGACATGACCTTCGAAAGCATGGACGACTTCAGCCCGGCCGCCGTGGCCCGCAAGGTCGACGCGCTGAACCAGCTGCTCGAAGCCCGCACTCAGTTGGCCAACCTGCTGACCTACATGGACGGCAAGACCGGCGCTGAAGAAATCATCATGAAGGCAATCAAGGACCCGGCACTGCTTCAGGCACTTGCCAGCGCGCCGAAGCCTGCAGGGGATCAGTAATCATGACCGACAACACCGCACGCGAAGGCGTCCAGAGCCTGGGCGCTACTGAAGAAACCAGCGAGTTCGCATCCCTGCTGATGCAGGAATTCAAACCCAAGACCGAACGTGCCCGCGAAGCCGTGGAAACCGCCGTGCGCACCTTGGCCGAACAAGCCCTGGCGCAGACCGACCTGGTGTCCAACGATGCGATCAAGTCGATCGAATCGATCATCGCCGCGATCGATGCCAAGCTGACCGCCCAGGTCAACCAGATCATCCACCACCCGGACTTCCAGCAGCTGGAAAGCGCCTGGCGTGGCCTGCACTATCTGGTCAACAACACCGAGACCGATGAGCAGCTCAAGATCCGTGTGCTCAACATCTCCAAGCCGGACCTGCACAAGACCCTGAAGAAATTCAAGGGCACTGCGTGGGACCAGAGCCCGATCTTCAAGAAAATGTACGAAGAAGAATACGGCCAGTTCGGCGGCGAGCCATACGGCTGCCTGGTGGGCGACTACTACTTCGACCAGTCGCCACCCGATGTCGAACTGCTCGGCGAGCTGTCGAAAGTCTGCGCGGCCATGCACTCCCCGTTCATCGCCGCGGCGTCGCCGACCGTGATGGGCATGGGCTCGTGGCAGGAACTGTCGAACCCGCGCGACCTGACCAAGATCTTCACCACTCCGGAATACGCCGGCTGGCGTTCGCTGCGCGAATCGGAAGACTCGCGCTACATCGGCCTGACCATGCCGCGCTTCCTGGCGCGCCTGCCGTACGGCGCCAAGACCGACCCGGTGGAAGCCTTCGCGTTCGAAGAAAACACCGACGGCGCCGACAGCTCCAAGTACACCTGGGCCAACGCCGCTTACGCGATGGCGGTGAACATCAACCGTTCGTTCAAACACTACGGCTGGTGCTCGCGCATCCGTGGCATTGAATCTGGCGGTGAAGTGGAAAACCTGCCGGCCCACACGTTCCCGACCGATGACGGCGGCGTGGACATGAAGTGCCCGACCGAGATCGCCATCAGCGACCGCCGTGAAGCGGAACTGGCGAAGAACGGTTTCATGCCGCTGCTGCACAAGAAAAACACCGATTTCGCCGCCTTCATCGGCGCGCAATCGTTGCAGAAACCGGCCGAATACGACGACCCGGACGCCACCGCCAACGCCAACCTGGCCGCGCGCCTGCCGTACCTGTTCGCCACTTGCCGTTTCGCTCATTACTTGAAGTGCATCGTGCGCGACAAGATCGGTTCCTTCAAAGAGAAGGACGAGATGCAGCGCTGGTTGCAGGACTGGATCCTCAACTACGTGGACGGCGATCCGGCGCACTCCACCGAAACCACCAAGGCCCAGCACCCATTGGCAGCCGCCGAAGTGATCGTCGAAGAAGTAGAAGGCAACCCGGGTTACTACAACTCCAAGTTCTATCTACGCCCGCACTACCAGCTCGAAGGGCTGACCGTGTCGTTGCGTCTGGTGTCGAAGCTGCCTTCGGCGAAAAGCGCCTGACCCACGGATGAGCTGGCTCTTCTGTGGGAGGGGGCTTGCCCCCGATAGCATCACTGGGGTGTGACTGACACACCGAGGTGCCTGCATCGGGGGCAAGCCCCACCCACACAAAAGCACTGCCCATTTGGAGTCACTCAAATTCAGTGGCAAGAGCCACACAGGGAGAAAACATGGCTGTTGATATTTTCATCAAGATCGGCGACATCAAGGGCGAGTCCATGGACAAGGCCCACAAAGACGAAATCGACGTGCTGAACTGGAGCTGGGGCATGTCCCAGTCCGGCAACATGCACGTTGGCGGTGGCGGCGGCGCGGGCAAGGTGAACATCCAGGACCTGTCGCTGACCAAGTACGTCGACAAGGCGTCGCCAAACCTGATGATGCTGTGCGCCAGCGGCAAGCACATCGACAAGGTCAAGCTGACCGTGCGCAAGGCCGGTGGTGAAAGCCAGGTCGAGTACATGGTGATCAACCTGGAAGAAGTGCTGGTAACGTCGCTGAGCACCGGCGGTTCGGGCACCGATGACCGCCTGACCGAGAACGTCACCCTGAACTTCGCCCAAGTGATGGTGGACTACCAGCCGCAGAAAGCCGACGGCACCAAAGACGGCGGCGCGGTCAAGTTTGGCTGGAACATCCGTTCCAACACCAAGCGCTGATAGCCCTTGTGCCGTGGCCCCGCGCCACGGCACTACAGCCTCACATGCAGCATCTTGTTCCTCTCGCAATCCGTCCGTGGAGCTGCTTTGGTGGTAACTGAAATCGCTTCCCGCGAACGTCTGCAACCGTCCCTGCTGGATCGGCTGACCGACGACGACCCAACCAACCCCAAGGAAAGCGCCGACAAACGCGTGCTGTCCCTGACTCAATTGAAAGCCTCGGTGCTGCGCGACCTGGCGTGGCTGCTCAACACCACGTCGTTGCTCGACGCCGATGCAACGCTGCACACCCCGGCCGGCACCTCCGTGGTCAATTACGGCCTGCCGGCGCTGGCGGGCAACAGCGTGTCCAGCGTGGATATCAAAGCGCTGGAGGCCCTGATTTATCAGGCTATCGCCACATTCGAACCGCGCATTCTGCGCCATACCCTGCGCGTCAAAGCCCGGGTCGGCCAGGGCGAGATGAACCACAACGCCCTGAGTTTCGAAATCGAAGGCGACCTGTGGGCTCAACCGGTGCCGTTGCGCCTGCTGCTGCAGACCGACCTGGACCTGGAATCCGGCCATGTACGCGTGGTCAATGCCGACCAGCGGAGGCGCCCATGAACCCGCGCCTGCTGGAGCTGTACAACCAGGAATTGCACCACGTGCGCGAAAGCGCCGCCGAGTTCGCCAAGGAATACCCAAAGATCGCCAGTCGGCTGACCCTGTCCGGTATGGACTGCGCCGACCCGTACGTCGAACGCCTGCTCGAAGGCTTTGCCTACCTCACCGCCCGCGTGCAGCTCAAGCTCGACGCCGAGTACCCGACGTTCACCCACAACCTGCTGGAAATCGCCTACCCGCACTACCTGGCGCCGACGCCGTCGATGACCGTGGTGCAGTTGCAGACCGACCCCGACGAAGGTTCCCTGGTCGGTGGTTTCCCGTTGCCGCGCGACACCGTCCTGCGCGCCGCCCTGGGCCGCGAGACCCAGACCTGCTGCGAGTACCGCACCGCGCATCCGGTAACGCTGTGGCCACTGCAGGTGAGCAACGCCGAGTACTTCGGCAACCCGGCCACCGTGCTCGGGCGCCTGGCCGCCAGCGAGCCGAAGGCCAAGGCCGGTCTGCGCCTGACCTTGCGCACCGGCGCCGAACTGCCGTTCAACAGCCTCGATCTGGACAGCCTGCCGCTGTACCTCAGCGGTGCCGACGAGCAACCGTTCCGCCTTTACGAACAACTGCTGGGCAACGCCTGCGCGGTATTCGCACGCAAGCCCGGTAGCGATTGGGTCGAGCGTCTACCGCAGGACGCACTGCGTTCACGCGGGTTCGACGACGCCGATGCGGCCATGCCGGTAGTGGCGCGAGCGTTCCAGGGTTATCGGTTGTTGCAGGAATACTTCGCCCTGCCCCAGCGGTTCCTGTTCGTGGAGTTCGCCGAGCTGAGCCGTGCGGTCAAGCGCTGCGACGGCCAGGAGCTGGAATTGATCGTACTGTTTGACCGTCACGAGCCGAGCCTGGAAGGCAGCGTCGGCGCGGCGCAGTTCCTGCCGTTCTGCACCCCGGCGATCAACCTGTTCCCCAAGCGCCTGGACCGTATTCACTTGTCCGACCGCGTCAACGAACACCACGTGATCGCCGACCGCACCCGGCCGATGGATTTCGAGGTGCATTCCCTCACCGGCCTGACCGGCCATGGCACCGGGCCGGAGCAGCCGTTCCTGCCGTTTTATGCGGTGCGCGACCCATCGCGCTATGGCCGTGACAAGGCTTACTACACGGTGCGGCGCGAGCCCCGCGTGCTCTCCAGCGACCAGCGCCGCAATGGCCCGCGCTCCACGTATGTGGGCAGCGAGACCTTCGTCAGCCTGGTGGACAGCCAACAAGCGCCGTATCGCCACGACCTGCGCCAACTCGGCGTGACCGCGCTGTGCACCAACCGCGACCTGCCGCTGTTCATGAGCGTGGGCAACGGCAAGACCGACTTCACCCTGGCCGACAGCGCGCCGGTACTGGCCGTGCGCTGCGTTGCCGGCCCGAGCCGCCCGCGTGCCAGCCATGCCCATGACGCCAAGGCGTGGCGCCTGATCAGCCAGCTGTCGCTCAATTACCTGTCCCTGAGCGAACAGGGCCAGGGCGCCGGCGCCTTACGCGAACTGTTGCGCCTGTATGGCGACAGCAACGACGCCGCCCTGCAGTTGCAGATCGAAGGCCTGCGCGAAGTCAGCAGCAAAGCGGTGACCCGGCGCCTGCCGATGCCCGGCCCGATCGTGTTTGGCCGAGGCTTGGAAATTACACTGGAATTCGATGAAAACGCGTTTCGTGGCACCGGCGTATTCCTGCTCGGTGCGGTACTGGAGCGCTTCCTGGCACGCTACGTGTCGATCAACAGCTTTACCGAGACGGTGATCCGTACCACCGAACGCGGCGAGATCATGCGATGGAAAGCCAAGCCCGGACGTCGTCCGACCCTGTGAGTACCCTGGAAGCGATGCACCAGGAGCCCTGGGAATACGATTTCTTCCAGGCCCTGCGGCGCATCGAATGCGAGTCACCGCACCTGCCGCGCCTGGGCCATTCCCTGCGTCTGGCGGACGACCCGTTGCGCCTTGGGCAACAGGCCGACTGCACCTTCGCCCCGGCCACCCTGGCCTCGGTGGCGCCGGGCGGCGATGGCCGGCCGGCGCGGCTGGAGCAGTTCTTTTTCGGCCTCGGCGGCCCCAACGGCCCGCTGCCGCTGCACATCACCGAATACGTGCGCGAGCGTCAGCGCAACAACGCCGACAGCACCAGCAAAGCGTTCCTGGACGTGTTCCACCATCGCCTGCTCAGCCTGTTTTACCGGGCCTGGGCCGAGGCGCGGCCGACGGTCAGCCACGACCGCCCGGACGATGACTACTGGTCCGCGCGCCTCGCCGCCTTGAGCGGTCGCGGCATGCCGAGCCTGCTCAACCAGGGGCTGATTCCCGACACGGCCAAGCTGCATTACAGCGGCCACCTGTCGGCACAGACCCGCTATCCGGACGGGCTGAAAGCCATCCTCAGCGAGTACTTCGGCCTGCCGGTAGAGATCGAGGAATACGTCGGCCAATGGCTCGAACTGCCCGAACGCAGCCGTGTGGGCGTCAACGCCACCCGGCTGGGCGTGGACCTGTGCCTGGGCAGCCATGTATGGGACCGCCAGCATAAATTCCGTATCCGCCTGGGCCCGCTCACGCTCGATGACTACATGGGCATGCTGCCCGGCCACCAGCCGTTCAACGAACTGGTGGCATGGGTGGCCGAGTACCTGGGCCACGAATTGGACTGGGACCTGAACCTGGTCCTGCAACAACCCGAAGTCCCGGCGCTGCGGCTTAACGGCCAGTTCCGCCTGGGCTTCAACACGTGGCTCGGCCAACCTGCGGTTGACGCCAACGACCTAATCCTGGCCCGGCATTACGCCGATCAAGCCACCACCTCAAGGAATCCAGAGCATGGGTGAAATCAGTCGCGCCGCACTGTTCGGCAAACTCAACAGCGTGGCCTACAAAGCCATCGAAGCCGCCACCGTGTTCTGCAAGTTGCGGGGCAATCCTTACGTGGAACTGGCCCACTGGTTCCACCAGTTGCTGCAACTGCAGGACTCGGACCTGCACCGCATCATCCGCCAGTTCAACGTCGAACCGGCGCGCCTGGCCCGCGACCTGACCGAAGCCCTGGACCGCCTGCCGCGCGGCTCGACCTCGATCACCGACCTGTCGTCCCACGTGGAAGAAGCCGTGGAACGCGGCTGGGTGTACGGCAGCCTGATGTTCGGCGAAAGCCAGGTGCGCACCGGTTACCTGGTGCTGGGCATTCTCAAGACGCCGAGCCTGCGCCATGCGTTGCTGGGCCTGTCCGGCGAGTTCGACAAAATCAAGGCCGAGGCCCTGAGCGAGCGCTTTGACGAATACGTCGGCGACTCGCCGGAAAACGCCCTGACCGCCAGCGACGGTTTCAACGCCGGTGCCGTCCCAGGCGAAGCCAGCGGCGCCATGGCGCCCAGCGCAATGGGCAAGCAGGAAGCGCTCAAGCGTTTTACCGTGGACCTGACCGAGCAGGCGCGCAGCGGCAAGCTCGACCCGATCGTGGGGCGTGACGAAGAAATTCGCCAGTTGGTCGACATCCTCATGCGTCGCCGCCAGAACAACCCGATCCTCACCGGTGAAGCCGGCGTCGGCAAGACCGCCGTAGTCGAAGGCTTCGCCCTGCGCATCGTCGCCGGTGACGTGCCGCCCGCGCTCAAGGACGTGGAACTACGCAGCCTGGATGTGGGCCTGCTGCAAGCCGGCGCCAGCATGAAAGGCGAGTTCGAACAGCGCCTGCGCCAGGTGATTGAAGACGTGCAGGCCTCGCCCAAGCCGATCATCCTGTTCATCGACGAAGCCCACACCCTGGTGGGTGCCGGTGGCGCCGCCGGGACGGGCGACGCGGCCAACCTGCTCAAACCCGCATTGGCGCGCGGCACCCTGCGCACCGTGGCCGCCACCACCTGGGCCGAGTACAAGAAGCACATCGAGAAAGACCCGGCCCTGACCCGCCGCTTCCAGGTGGTGCAGGTGGCCGAGCCGTCGGAAGACAAGGCGCTGCTGATGATGCGCGGCGTGGCCTCGACCATGGAGAAGCACCACCAGGTGCAGATCCTCGACGAAGCCCTGGAAGCCTCGGTGAAGCTGTCCCACCGCTACATTCCGGCGCGCCAGTTGCCGGACAAATCCGTAAGCCTGCTGGACACCGCCTGCGCCCGCGTCGCCATCAGCCTGCACGCGGTGCCAGCGGAAGTGGACGACAGCCGTCGTCGCATCGAAGCCCTGGAAACCGAGCTGCAGATCATCGCCCGCGAGCATGCGATAGGTATAGCCATCGGTGCGCGCGAGAGCAACAGCGAAGCTTTGCTGAGCGCCGAACGTGAGCGTCTGGCCACTCTCGAAAGCCGTTGGGCCGAAGAAAAAACCCTGGTGGATGAGTTGCTCGCGACCCGAGCAACGCTGCGTGAAAAGGCCGGGGTGGTGGACAGTGGCAACGACGAATTGCGCGCTCAATTGGTCGACTTGCAACAACGCCTCACTGCGCTGCAAGGCGAAACTCCGTTGATCCTGCCGACCGTGGATTACCAGGCCGTAGCCTCGGTGGTCGCCGACTGGACGGGCATTCCGGTGGGCCGCATGGCACGCAACGAATTGGAAACCGTGCTGAACCTGGATCAGCACCTGAAAAAACGCATCATCGGCCAGGACCATGCCTTGCAGATGATCGCCAAGCGCATCCAGACCTCCCGCGCCGGCCTCGACAACCCGAGCAAGCCGATCGGTGTGTTCATGCTGGCCGGCACCTCCGGCGTGGGCAAGACTGAAACCGCCCTGGCCCTGGCCGAAGCCATGTATGGCGGCGAGCAGAATGTGATCACCATCAACATGAGCGAGTTCCAGGAAGCCCACACCGTGTCGACCCTCAAGGGCGCGCCACCGGGCTACATCGGCTACGGCGAAGGCGGCGTGCTGACCGAAGCGGTACGGCGCAAGCCCTACAGCGTAGTGCTGCTGGACGAGGTGGAAAAAGCCCACCCGGACGTGCATGAGATCTTCTTCCAGGTGTTCGACAAGGGCGTGATGGAAGACGGCGAAGGCCGTGTGATCGACTTTAAGAACACCTTGATCCTGCTGACCACCAACGCCGGTACCGAGTTGATTTCCCAGGTCTGCAAAGACCCGGCGAACATCCCCGAGCCGGAAGAAATCGCCAAGGCCCTGCGCCAGCCGCTGCTGGAGATCTTCCCGCCTGCCTTGCTCGGCCGTCTGGTAACCATTCCGTATTACCCGCTGAGCGATGAAATGCTCAAGGCGATCACCCGCCTGCAACTGAACCGCATCAAAAAGCGCGTGGAGAATACCCACAAGGTTGCCTTCGACTACGACGACGCGGTGGTCGACCTGATCGTCTCGCGCTGCACCGAGACCGAAAGCGGCGGACGCATGATCGACACCATCCTCACCAACAGCCTGCTGCCGGACATGAGCCGTGAGTTCCTCACGCGCATGCTTGAGGGCAAGGCGCTGGCGGGGGTGCGGATCAGCAGTCGGGATAATGAGCTGCACTACGACTTCAACGACGCCGAATAACGACTGTTGAAATAAGGTTTAAATGTGGGAGGGGGCTTGCCCCCGATAGCGGTGAATCAGTCACTGCATGCATCAACTGACACACTGCTATCGGGGGCAAGCCCCCTCCCACATTTGGACTGGGTTCCTTCAGTTATTAGGGTACTTCGATGCTATTCAACCAAGCCTCACGCCTGGCCAAGATCACCAGCCCTCTCGGGCCGGATGTGCTGCTGCTCAATGAAATGGGCGGCGGTGAAGAGCTTGGCCGCCTGTTCAATTACGAGCTGCAGCTGACGTCCCTGGACGCCAACATCGACCTCAACCAGTTGCTCGGCAAACCCATGAGCGTCGGCTTGCAATTGGCGGACGGCGGCGAGCGGCACTTCCACGGTATCGTCGCGCGCTGCAGCCAGAACATCGACCAAGGCCAGTTCGCCAGTTACCAGGTGACGCTGCGCCCGTGGCTGTGGCTGCTGACCCGCACCTCGGATTGCCGGATTTTCCAGAACCTGAGCATCCCGCAGATCATCAAGCAGGTGTTCCGCGACCTGGGCTTTTCCGACTTCGAAGACGCCCTGAGCCGGCCGTACCGCGAGTGGGAATACTGCGTGCAGTACCGCGAGACCAGCTTCGATTTCGTCAGCCGCCTGATGGAACAGGAAGGCATCTACTACTTCTTCCGCCATGAACAGGACCGCCATGTGCTGGTGCTGGCCGACGCCTACGGCGCCCACACCACGGTGCCGGGCTACGCGTCGGTGCCGTACTACCCCAAGGACGAGCAGCAGCGCGAACGCGACCACATGCATAACTGGCACCTGGCGCAGGAGGTGCAGCCGGGCTCGCTGGAGCTCAACGACTATGACTTCCAGCGCCCCAGCGCCAGCATCGACGTGCGCTCGGCCATGCCGCGCCCGCACACTGCCGGCGACTATCCGCTGTACGACTACCCCGGCACCTACGTGCAAAGCGAAGACGGCGAACACTACGCGCGCACCCGCATCGAGGCCCTGCAAACCCTGCACGAACAAATCGAGTTTGCCGGCAATGCACGCGGCCTGGGTTCGGGCCACCTGTTCAGCCTCACCGGCTTCAGCCGCCAGGACCAGAATCGCGAATACCTGATCGTTGGCATCCGCTACTACATCGTCCAGGAAAACCTCGAGAGCGGCGGCGGCTCGGCCTCGGCGCAGTTCGAAAGCAGCCTGACCTGCATAGACGCCCAGCAAAGCTTCCGCCCGTTGGCCACCACTCACCGGCCCATCGTCAAAGGCCCGCAGACCGCGCTGGTGGTCGGCCCCAAAGGCGAGGAGATCTGGACCGACCAGTACGGCCGCGTGAAAGTGCATTTCTATTGGGACCGTCACGACCAATCCAACGAAAACAGCTCGTGCTGGATTCGTGTGTCGCAATCCTGGGCCGGCAAGAACTGGGGCTCGATGCAGATTCCACGGATTGGCCAGGAAGTGATTGTGAGCTTTCTGGAAGGCGACCCGGACCGGCCGATCATCACCGGCCGCGTGTACAACGCCGAGCAGACCGTGCCCTATGACTTGCCCGAGAACGCGACCCAGAGCGGCATGAAAAGTCGTTCGAGCAAGGGCGGCACGCCAGCCAACTTCAATGAAATCCGTATGGAGGACAAGAAGGGGTTGGAGCAGTTGTATATCCATGCCGAGCGTAACCAGGACATTGTGGTGGAGGTGGATGAGAGCCACTCCGTCGGGCATGACCGCAACAAAAGCATCGGCCATAACGAGACGGTGACCATCGGCAACAACCGCCTGCGCATCGTCAAGCAGGAAGACATCCTCTCGGTGGGCCAGCGCAAGACCGACAGCATCAGCCAGAGCTATGTGATCGAGGTGGGCGAAAACCTGCGCCTGGTCTGCGGCGAAAGCATCCTGGAGTTGAATGCCAGCGGGCAGATCAACCTCACCGGCGTGAACATCAGCTTCTATGCCAGCGGCGACGCCGAGTTCAATACCAAGGGCGTGCTGCACCTCAATAACGGCGGCGGCCCTGGCGCCACGCCCGATGGACAGGGCCAGAAAGCCAGCATCGACGCCAATATCAAAGCCGCGTTCCCCGCGCCGAAAAGCTCCTGACGAGACCCGTTTGCCATGACGTACCGAATCAACGAATTCCAGTTCCAACTGCCGGCGAGCGAGCTGCAGGACGCGACGATCAATATCCTCAAATTCCCTGAGCTGGGCACATCCCTGATCGTCAGCCGCAGCCTGCTGGCCGACGGCGAAACCCTGCACAGCAACTTCAACGATCAACTCCAGCGCCTGGAAAAACAAGTGCAGGAGCTGCGCTATCAACCGGGCGTGGACGTGCGCTTGGGCGCCGCGCAGGAAGTGGAAGGCATCGAGCTGCGCAGCCAGTTCAACAAGGGCAACGACAAGGTGTTCCAGTATCAGCTGGCGCTGGTGATACCGGGCACGCGCAAGATGCTCGCCTTGAGTTATGTGAAGGCGGACAAGCTTGGGGATGCCGAGGCGGCGCATTGGGCGCTGATTAAAAATTCGCTGTCGTTCGACGCTATTTCCTGATGAGTTGCCTGCATGTCTGACGCACTCTGGGCCGCCCGCATGGGCGATGCGCTCTCCCACACCTCGATGATGGCCGACATCCTCGGCGGTGTGCTGGAAGTGGCGGCCAACATCGCGATCACGGCGGTGGCGACTGCGGCGGTGGTTGCCGCCACCGGGATTACCGTGGCCACTGGCGGGCTCGGTTGTTTCCTGTTGGGCGCCGTGGTGGGCACGGTTGTCGGCCTGGCCATGAGCAAGACCGGCGCGGACAAAGGCTTATCGAATTTATGCGAGAGCTTCAGCAACGCCCTGTTTCCGCCCACGGTGCAGGCGAACATCCTCACCGGTTCCACCAACACCCTGACCAATAATATTCCGGCCGCGCGCGCCGCCGGGGCGATCACCTCTCACGTCGCACCCGCCGGCACTGAGCTGGAAGAGCCCGCGCCCGAGCCGGAAGCCAGCTTCCTGGACATGGCCGAGAGTTTCTTCTCGCAGATGTGGCGCCCCACGGTGGCCACGCCCGCCCCCGGCGCCGAACCCAAGCCGCTGGATCAGGTGACGTGCACAAAGCATCCGCCGATGCCGCCGCAGTTTCTGGCCGAGGGTTCGGAAAAAGTCACCATCAATGGCCAGCCGGCGGTGCGCAGCGGTGACCGCAGCACCTGCGATGCAACGGTGGTCTCGTCGGGGCTGATCTCCTCCAACGTGACCATTGGCGGGGGTTCGGTGGTGGTGCGTGAGATTCGCAGCGGCAAGACACCGGGCGTCGGGCTGGCGGTGACGGCGTTGCTGATGCTCAAGGGCGGCAAGGGCAAGTTCTTCAGCAAGTTGCCCTGCATGTTGATCGGCGGCGCGGCCTCGATGGCCGTCAGCAGTGCGATGGGGGCGATGGCCAACGCGGCGATGGGCTCGTCGAACCCGGTGCATGCGGCCACCGGCGCCAAGGTATTGGGCGGCGATGATGAGTTGGACTTCGTCCTGCCCGGCATCCTGCCGATTGATTGGCAGCGGTTCTACAACAGCCGTGACGAACGCACGGGCAGCCTGTTCGGCGTAGGCTGGAGCGTGCCATATGAAGTCTGCGTCGCCATCCAGCCTCACCCCGACGGCGGTGAAACACTGATCTACACCGATGAACAGGGCCGGCCTATCGACATGGGCAGCATCCCCCTGGGCGGCGCGGTGTTCAGCGCCGGTGAGGGGCTGGCCGTGCGCCGACATCTCAACGGGCAGTTGCTGATCGAGAGCGATGACGGGCTGTATCGCTTGTTTGAACCCTCTGCCAACCCGGCATTGCTGCGCCTCAGCCAACTCGGCGACCGTAACGAAAACCGCATTCACGTCGATTATGACGACGTCGGGCGGCTGATCCGGCTGCGCGATACGTTCGATCTGGTACAAGTGGAGTTGATCCGCGATCAAGGCCACGTGGTGCGGCTCGAACGGCTGTACCCCGACCAGCGCCGCGAAGTGCTGGTCAGCTACGGCTACGACGCTATCGGCAACCTGGCTGAGGTCCGCGATGCCACTGGCCAGGTGCAGCGGCGCTTCAGCTACGATGCTGGCCGGCGCATGGTGGAACACCAGTTACCGACCGGGTTGCGCTGCTTTTACGAGTGGGCCTTGGTTGAAAACGCGGAATGGCGCGTGGTCCGGCACTGGACCGATGAAGGCGACACCTACCAGTTCGACTATGACTTGCAGGCCGGTATCACGCGGATTACCGACGGCTTGCAACGCGTCAGTACCCGCCACTGGAACACCCAGCACCAGATCGTTCGGTACAGCGACAACCTCGGGCAAACCTGGCTGTTCGAGTGGAACGACGAGCGCCAATTGCTCAGTGCCACCGATCCGCTGGGCGGGCGCTATACGTATAGCTACGACGACGCCGGCAACCTGATCGGCGAGACTGACCCGCTGGGCCGCAGCGACTCGACCTTGTGGCTTGAGCATTGGGCACTGCCACTGGTGGAGACCGACGCCGCCGACAATAGCTGGGCGTATCGCTACGATCAGCGCGGCAACTGCATCGCCGAAACCGACCCGCTGGGCTATGTCACCCGCTATCGCTATGACGATCACGGCCAGCCCGTAGAAATCATCGACGCCACCGGCAAAAGCAAGACGCTGCGCTGGAACCCGTTCGGGCAGTTGGTCGAGCACGTGGATTGCTCCGGCTATCCAACGCGCTTCAGCTACGACGAGCGCGGCAACTTGCAGATCATCACCGACGCCCTCGGCGAGCGCACCCTGTTCAGCTATGACGCCCAGGGGCGCCTGCTCAGCAGCCAATTGCCGGACGGGCGCACCGAGCAGTACCAGCGCAACGCCAGCGGCCAACTGGTGGGTTACACCGACCCGGCCGGGCATACCACCCTGTACCAGCACAACCGTCGCGGCCAGGTGCGCCAGCGCATCGACGCCCATGGTCGGCAGGTGCAGTTCGGCTATGACAGCTATGGGCGCCTGCAAGCGCTGATCAACGAAAACGGCGAGCGTTATCGGTTTGCCTGGGACGCCGGGGACCGACTGACCGAGCAGCAGGACCTGGATGGCAGCGCCAAGTGCTACCACTACGATCCGCTGGACAATGTGATTGCGGTGACCGCTGTTCCGGCCCCGTATGGCAGCGGCTTGGCCGTCGTCCCCGAGACACCGCCCGCGCCCATCGTGCATCGATTGGAGCGCGACGCGGTTGGCCGCCTGATCGCCAAGACCACCGACGATGGCCGCACCGATTACAGCTACGACGCCGTGGACCAGCTGACCGCGGTGACGTTCACCGACCTGCAAGGCAATACCCAGGCCCTAAGTTTCGCCTATGACGCCCTTGGCCAGTTACTCGCCGAACAGAGCTCGGCGGGCAGCCTGCACCACCACTACGACGAACTCGGCAATCTGATCCAGACCCAACTGCCCGACGGCCGCTGGCTCAACCGCCTGTACTACGGCAGCGGCCACCTGCATCAGATCAACCTCGACGGTCAGGTGATCAGCGACTTCGAACGCGACCGCCTGCACCGCGAAGTGCTGCGCACCCAAGGCCAGCTCAGCACCCGCAGCGAATACGACCGCAGCGGCCGTCTGCGCGCACGTCAACGTCGTCTGGCGGGCCAACCGTCGCTGCTACCGGCAGCCGCACAGAAACAATTCGAATACGACCCCGCCGACAACCTGATCGGCAAACTCGACCAGCAGCCCGCCACACAACACCGCCAACTGCTGCACTACGACGCCACCGGCCGCATCATCGCCAGCCAGGACAGCCTGCACGGCCAACGCGAAACCTTCGCCTACGACGCCGCCGCCAACCTGCTGGACGGCCCGCAACCCGGCGCCGGGCTGGTGGTGCACAACAAGCTGCTGACCTACCAAGACAAGCGTTATCGCTATGACGCCTTTGGCCGCACAATCGAAAAACGCAGCACCGCGCGCGGCCTGCAACGCTTTGCCTACGACGCCGAAAGCCGTCTGATCGAAGTACGCAATGAAAACGGCAGCGTGGTCAGAATGACCTACGACCCGCTGGGCCGACGCATCGCGAAAACCGAGCACGGCGGTGACGGGTATCCGCTGGGGGAAACGCGTTTTGTGTGGGATGGCCTGCGGTTGTTGCAGGAACACCGCCACAGCCAAACCAGCCTGTACGTCTACGAAAACGAAGGCTACGAACCCCTGGCCCGCATTGACGGCAGCGGGCCTCTGCAAAAAATCCGCTACTACCACAACGACCTGAACGGCTTGCCGGAACAACTCACCGAAGCGGATGGACACACGGTTTGGCAGGCGACATATCGGGTGTGGGGCAACACGCTGGAAGAGGTGCGCGAGCCTTATTACATTGAAGAGCAGAACCTGAGGTTTCAGGGGCAGTACCTGGATCGGGAGACGGGGCTGCACTACAACACGTTCAGGTTTTATGATCCGGATGTGGGGCGGTTTACTACGCCGGATCCGATTGGGTTGGAGGGGGGCATCAATCTTTATTTGTATGCCGCCAATCCATATGGATGGGTTGACCCACTGGGCTGGAGCTGTACGTCATCCATAAACCGACGCATTGGACGCCTGAAAAAACAGGGATACCAAGACCACCACATACTGAGCGACAAGCATGCCAGTACTAAAAATCACCCTCTGCTTAAATTGGCAGGATTCGATTTGCAAAGTCGGCAAAATAAAATATTCCTGCCCAACAAGACTCGGGCGATGACTGACGGACGTCGGTCTATTCACCAAGGACGCCATGCAGCCAGGGTCAATCAAAACCTTGGAAGCAAAATGGATCGAGTACAAAAGGTTGGCAAACGTGAAAACTGGGATCAGGCCCAATACCGCAAAGCCCTAGATAAAATCGTGTCCGATGAGCGAAGATTACTCCGCTCTGGCGAGAGACAATTGAATAAAAATGCGCGCCCAGGCGCACATTATAATTAGGATATCTAGAAATGATCTTAAGCTGGAAAGCGCCTATCTATCACAGCGAAAAACTGCTGGGCTCATACGATGCCGAGATCGGCTCGTATGAGACTGCGGGATCGAACTTTGATTATTTATCGCTACTGTCAGGCGAGCCTTATCCCGCCGACATGGATAGACCAAAAATATTTTTCCCATGCCAAAAGAAAAAGCTATTGGCGTATGACTGCTTATGGTTGCTGGGTGACATACCGTTGGTGAGCCAGAGGTTGGCAGATTTTCTCATGCAGAAAGCTAACCATCATATTCAGCTCTTGAAACCCGCTAATATTACTGCAAACGGAGAGGCCGTGGATGACGGCTATTACATCGTCAATGCTGCCCAAGCGATTAGCGCTGTTGATCACAGCAAGTCGGTACCGGAGCTCTCTGACAGTGGCTCAATACTGTACTTCAATGAAATTTGGCTTCGTGATACCGCCGCAGGAATGGATGGGATTGCCCGTGAGCGTGATTCTGGCGACCTTTTGATTTCCCAAGATTTGGCTGATGCCATGATAGAAAACCGGTTCAAAGGTGACAAAGGGCTAGGCTTCTACATCGCCAATCAATCATTTACTCCCTATAAAAACCAGGCATAAAGTTAACAATAAAGGGGACGAATCTATTTAATCCGGATAGGGACTTTAAATAAATCTTACCCCTTAGGTTCTTGCGGGAAATAATATGCACTTATTAGAAATCAGTGAACAATACTCGGAAAGTTACTGGTTCAAATACGACCAGAAAGCTTCTCCCGACCATCTATTTTTCATCAGCGGGGAACAACAATTATCAATCACTAAAACTCCAACCTTTAGAAATAAAAAAAAGGTCAGCACGTCTCGCCTGCTGTCTTTCGATCTTCTTCAAAGTGACACGATCGAATTTGTAAGTGAGGCACTGGCTAACGTGCTACGTGACTTTCCTGAAGACGTCCAGCTTTTTCCTGCTGACGTTTACCTAAAAGAAGAGAAGCTGGACGGCTACTATGTATTCAACGTGGTCCAGACATTACCTTGTATTGATTTGAATAACTCTCAGCATGGTCCCATTTTCAGCTTTATGCCTGACGGTCCGCTGGCCTTCACGACCCTTCAAAGCTTGCCGTCTGCGACTTTAGGCAGTCACCATATCGTAAGGGCGAAGGAAAGTTCACAACGCATCTTTGTTTCCCAACAGTTCAAGCAGCAGTGCGAAGCATCCCAGCTAAAGGGTCTTCGATTTATAGACTGCTCCAAGGGTATTCAAGTCTGAGTGCGTCCCAACGGGAAGGATCTATTTGATCAATAAAATAATTCGCCCCTTTATCTCCAGATCAAAAGCCCAACGCCGTACAGCACCCCACAAAAAATGGGCACCCAACCCAGTCGGCGTGCCCATTTTTCCCTACCACCCCGCCCCCTTCGAGACGGTAACGCCCTTACGCGTTAACAGTGTCTTTAAGCGACTTACCCGGCTTGAACGCAACGGTGTTGCTCGCCTTGATCTTCACAGGCTCGCCGGTTTGCGGGTTTTTGCCGGTGCGGGCGCCGCGGTGGCGTTGCAGGAAGGTGCCGAAGCCCACCAGGGTGACGCTGTCCTTGCGGTGCAGGGCGCCGGTGATTTCTTCGAGAACGGCGTTAAGGACGCGGTTGGCCTGTTCCTTAGTGAGATCGGCTTTTTCAGCGATGGCGGCTGCGAGTTCTGGTTTACGCATAAGTGAAGCCTCTTTGACGGTTTTTTGTTGTTATGTCCGTGCCGCTCTCTGACGGAGCGGCGCCCAAAGCGCCGCAGGCTCTACTCTGCGGCAGACGGGAGTGAGGATGGCATGCCCTCGAACGCCGCGCCAGTCTGGCGGCGACCTTTCTAAGTGGAAAAATGTGCTGAATCCGACAGAACGACCGGTATTTATGCCAGCAACGGCGGAAGCTCTTTGTTGAGCGCGAGTTTTTCCATCACGGCGGTGCCCGTCAGCGCGTAGCCCAGCAGCCGGCCGCTGGCGTCGCGGCACAGCGCCTTGATATCAGCGCCCTGCCCTTCGACGCTCCACACGCCCTCGGCGCCGCGTGGCGGAGGGGAGACCACCAGCGGGCAGACCGGCGTTTTAACGGTGACGGGCATCGGCCCGTAGCTGACGGCCGTGGCGTTGCCGGCCAGCGTCTGGGCCAGGGCGCGGGCGCAAGTCATCAAGGGCATGACGTACAGCAGGTTGAGACCGTCGACCTCGGCGCAGTCGCCCAGGGCGTAGATGTTGGCGTGGGACGTCTTGAGGTGGCGATCAACCATGATGCCGCGGTTGATCTGCAGGCCAGCGGCGGCGGCCAGGTCGATACGTGGGCGCAGGCCGATGGCCGAGACCACCAGGTCGCAGTGGATCACTTCGCCGTCAGACAGGTGCGCTTCCAGGCCGTCAGCCGTGCGTTGCAGGCGGTTGAGCACCGGGCCCAGGTGGAAACGCGCGCCAAGGCTTTCCAGGCCGGCTTGCACCGCCGCCGCCGCTGACGGGTGCAGCAAGGTCGGCATGACTTGCTCGCACGGCGCGACCAGGTCGATTTCATAGCCGCCCAGGATCAGGTCATTGGCGAATTCGCAGCCGATCAGGCCGGCGCCAAGTACCAGCACGCGGCGCTTGCCGGCGGCAGCGGCGCGAAAGCGCGCGTAGTCTTCAAGGTCGTTGATCGGGAAAATCAGCTCGGCGGCGTCGCCCTCGACCGGTACGCGCACGGTTTCGGCGCCCCAGGCCAGGATCAGGTCACGGTAGGCTACCGCTTCCTCGCCGATCCACAGGCGCTTGTGGCCAGGGTCGATGCCGCTGACGCGGGTGTGGGTACGCACTTCGGCCTTAAGTTGCTCGGCCATGGCGCCAGGTTCAGCCATGCTCAGGCCATCGGCTTCCTTATTCTTGCCAAAACCGGTGGAGAGCATGGGCTTGGAGTAGGAGCGCCCGTCATCCGCGGTGATCAGCAGCAATGGGGTCTCGCTGTCGAGCTTGCGAAACTCTCGGGCCACGTTGTAACCGGCCAACCCTGTGCCGATGATCACGACAGGTGCGTTCATTCCTTTCTCCTTGTAGTACGTTTCTTAATTTTCAGATCAGCCGATTTCGATCATTTCGAAATCCATTTTGCCCACGCCGCAATCCGGGCACAGCCAGTCTTCCGGGACGTCCTGCCAAGCAGTGCCCGGCGCGATGCCGTCATCAGGCCAGCCGTCCGCTTCGTTGTAGATAAGGCCACAGACGATACATTGCCACTTCTTCATTACTCGCTTCCTCAGGGTCCAGGCATATTGGCCGGCGGTCGATGGATCCAGCGTTGCCACGCGGCTCAGGGCGTTTTGTACTGATCGGGGCCTGCAGATGCAAGCGCGATCGACTCAACGGGACGGTTGAGCCCGGCAAAAGACCGGGACGCCATGGTAAGCTCGCCGCCTCTTTTGCTGCCAATACTGACTCGCCGTGCCGCACTCACTCACCCGCCCCGCTGTCTGCCGATGGCTGCCCCAGAGCCTTCTGAACCCTGCGCCCGCGCCGTCGACCCTCGACTGGTTGTTCGACGAAGGCTCACTGACGCGGCGGTTGACCGGGTTGTCCAACGGTGCCTTCAGCGTGACGCCGCTGTTGGAGGGCTGGCAGCCGCTGCGCGAGGACGAGTGCGCCGCGCTGGAACTGCCCCCGGCCAGTATCGGTTGGGTACGCGAGGTGTATCTGCGCGGGCATGGCCAGCCCTGGGTGTTTGCCCGCAGCGTGGCGGCGCGCAGTGCCTTGCAGGGCGACGGGCTGCAGATGGACGAATTGGGCAGCCGTTCGCTGGGTGAATTGCTGTTCTGCGACCGCGCGTTCACCCGCCAGGCCATTGAAGTGTGCCACTACCCCCGGCACTGGCTGCCTACGGTGGATCAGGTCGATGGGTTATGGGCCCGCCGCTCACGTTTCGACCGGGGCGCACTGAGCGTGCTGGTGGCGGAAGTCTTCCTGCCGAGCTTCTGGGATGCACTGCACGCCCCTTCGGAGAACCGCTGATGTACCAACGCCTGCTCCAATCCCTGAACCGCCTGAATCCCAGGGCCTGGGACTTCGTTCAGTTGACCCGCATGGACAAGCCCATCGGTATCTACCTGTTGATGTGGCCGACACTGTGGGCATTGTGGATTGCCGGCAAGGGCTCGCCCTCGCTGATCAATATCGTGATTTTCGTGCTGGGCGTTACGCTGACGCGCGCTGCCGGTTGCGTGATCAACGACTGGGCTGATCGCAAGGTCGACGGCCATGTGAAGCGCACCGCGCAGCGCCCGTTGGCCAGCGGCAAAATCAGTTCCAAAGAGGCGCTGGTGTTCTTTGCGGTACTGATGCTGATCAGTTTCCTGCTGGTATTGCTGACCAACGCCACCACCATCTGGCTGTCGCTGGGCGGCCTGGCGCTGGCGGTCAGCTACCCGTTCATGAAGCGCTACACCTATTACCCGCAGGTGGTGCTGGGGGCGGCGTTTTCCTGGGGCATGCCCATGGCATTCACTGCCGAGACCGGTCATCTGCCCGCCACGGCCTGGCTGCTGTATATCGCCAACCTGCTGTGGACGGTGGCCTACGATACCTACTACGCCATGACTGACCGCGATGACGATTTGAAGATCGGCGTGAAATCCACCGCCATTCTGTTTGGCGATGCTGACCGCGTGATCATCCTGACGCTGCAAGGCCTTTCACTGGCGTGCCTGTTGCTGGCCGGCGCACGGTTTGACCTGGGGGGCTGGTTCCACCTGGGCTTATTGGCGGCGGCTGGGTGTTTTGCCTGGGAGTCCTGGTACACCCGCGATCGCGATCGCATGAAGTGCTTCAAGGCGTTCTTGCACAACCATTGGGCCGGGCTGGCGATTTTTCTCGGGATTGTGGCGGATTACGCGTTTCGCTGAGGTTTTTGCGCTGTCTGATCGGGCCTCATCGGGGGCAAGCCCCCTCCCACCTTTTGATGTGTGAAGACATTCAAATGTGGCAGGGAGCTTGCCCCCGATGGTTTGAGCAGCGCCCAGAAATCAGGGCTTGATTACATGCCACACGCCACCCTTGCCATCGCCGGACTTGTCACCGGCCTTTTTGTCATCCTTGTAGGTGTACACCGGCTTGCCTTTGTAGGCCCACTGGCTGGTCTGGTCGTCGCGGGTGATGACCGTCCAATCGCCTGTCGACTTGTCAGTGGACTCTGCCTTCAGCGGCGGCCAGTTGGTCGCGCACTGGTCCTTGCACACGGACTTGCCATCGGCATCCTTGTCGAAGGTGTAAAGGGCCAACCCCTTGTGATCCACCAACAACCCACCTTGGGTCATCGCCGGCTCCGCCGCGAACGCCAGGCCTGGCAGGGTCAACGCTGCCGTTACCATGAGGGCTTTCCAGGAAACAGTGCTGTAAGTCATCGGAACCTTCCTTTTGTGGTTGTCAGGATTCGGACCCAAAGGGTAGTCCAGAGTGCCGCTAATTGCCCAGGCGACTAAATTACTGTCACACGACTGCAATAATTCCGTTATCTAATGCGGCGCAAGACAGTTAAATGACAAGAGGATTTTGAGCATGGTTGGCAGGAGCATTCTGATTGTTGACGACGAAGCGCCCATCCGCGAGATGATCGCCGTTGCGTTGGAAATGGCCGGCTATGACTGCCTGGAGGCAGAGAACTCTCAGCAGGCCCATGCCATTATCGTCGACCGCAAGCCGGACCTGATCCTGTTGGACTGGATGCTGCCCGGCACGTCCGGCATTGAGTTGGCCCGACGCCTCAAGCGTGACGAACTGACCGGGGATATCCCGATCATCATGCTTACCGCCAAGGGCGAAGAAGACAACAAGATCCAGGGCCTGGAAGTCGGTGCCGATGACTACATCACCAAACCCTTTTCCCCACGGGAACTGGTCGCACGGCTCAAGGCTGTGTTGCGCCGTGCCGGCCCTACCGACGGCGAAGCGCCGATTGAAGTCGGCGGCCTGCTGCTGGACCCGATCAGCCACCGCGTGACCATCGACGGCAAACCGGCCGAGATGGGCCCCACCGAATACCGCCTGCTGCAATTTTTCATGACCCACCAGGAACGCGCCTACACCCGCGGTCAACTGCTGGACCAGGTGTGGGGCGGCAACGTGTATGTGGAAGAACGCACCGTGGACGTCCATATTCGCCGCCTGCGCAAAGCCTTGGGTGATGCCTACGAGAATCTGGTACAAACCGTGCGCGGTACCGGCTATCGGTTTTCGACCAAAAGTTGAGCAGCAAGCAGTCAGCTACAAGCGGCAAGAGAACGCCGCATCGCTCTAACTTGAAGCTTGCAGCTTGCACCTTGAAGCTGCCCCAAGGACGTATTTTCAAGTGAATTCGAATTGGCATGGCACCTTGATCCGCCACATGCTCCTGTTGGTCACCGGTAGCCTGTTGGTGGGCCTGATCAGTGGTTATTACGGCTGGAGCCTGGCGATCGGCATCGGCCTGTACCTGGCCTGGACCCTCAAGCAACTGCTACGCCTGCATGAATGGCTGCGCCAGCACAAACCCGACGAAGCACCACCCGACGGCTACGGCCTGTGGGGCGAAGTGTTCGACAGCATTTACCACCTGCAACGTCGCGACCAGCGGGTACGCGGGCGCCTGCAGGCGGTGATCGACCGCGTGCAGGAATCCACCGCGGCCCTCAAAGACGCTGTGATCATGCTCGACAGCGACGGCAACCTGGAATGGTGGAACCGCGCCGCCGAAACCCTGCTGGGCCTCAAGACGCCCCAGGACAGCGGCCAACCGGTGACCAACCTGGTACGCCACCCACGTTTCAAGGAATATTTCGAGCAGGACAATTACGACGAAGCGCTGGAAATCCCCTCACCCACCAACGACCGTGTGCGTATCCAGCTGTACCTGACGCGTTACGGCAACAACGAGCACCTGATGCTGGTGCGTGACGTCACGCGCATCCACCAGTTGGAACAGATGCGCAAGGACTTCGTCGCCAACGTGTCCCACGAGCTGCGCACCCCTTTGACGGTGATCTGCGGTTACCTGGAGACGCTGCTGGATAACGTCGATGAGATCAACCCACGCTGGAGCCGCGCGCTGCAGCAGATGCAGCAGCAGGGCTCGCGGATGCAGACCCTGCTCAACGACCTGTTGCTGCTGGCCAAGCTGGAGGCCACCGACTACCCCTCCGACAACCATCCGGTGGCGGTGCAAAGCCTGCTGCAGACCATCAAGAATGACGCCAAGGCCCTCTCGGGCGAGCGCGGGCAGCAGATCAGTCTGGAAGCCGACCCGGCGGTGCTGCTCAAGGGCAGCGAAGGCGAGTTGCGCAGCGCGTTCTCCAACCTGGTGTTCAACGCGGTGAAATACACCCAGGATCAGGGCACCATTCGCATCCGCTGGTGGGCCGACGAGCAAGGCGCGCACCTGAGCGTGCAGGACTCCGGCATCGGCATTGATGCCAAGCACCTGCCGCGTCTGACCGAGCGTTTCTACCGCGTCGACTCCAGCCGCAACTCCAACACCGGCGGCACCGGGCTGGGCCTCGCCATCGTCAAGCACGTGCTGCTGCGCCATCGCGCGCGCCTGGAGATCAGCAGCGTGCTGGGGCACGGCAGTACGTTCACCTGCCACTTTCCGCCCGCTCAGATGACCCGCTCGCGGGCGATCGGCCTAGATGAATAACCCAAAAACACCATAAGACTAATGTGGGAGGGGGCTTGCCCCCGATGACGGGAGTGAAGTCAACTTATCCATAACTGATCCACCGCCATCGTGGGCAAGCCCCTTCCACGGTGGATCTTCAGCGTCTCGGGAAATACATTCCATGTCCCACCCGGCGGCGGGCACTAGGCAAGCGCCCCGTCAGCCGCTACATTGGCCGACTTGCGCCTGCCTTTCAGGCGTGCCTGTCACCCCTTATTGAACACATGGAACCTGCAAAACCCCATCATGGACCCTTCCCCTGGTATCACCTTCGCCACACTCTTCGCCGACTTCGGCATGATTCTTTTTGCTCTGATCCTGGTACTGCTCAACGGTTTTTTCGTTGCGGCGGAATTCGCCATGGTCAAACTGCGCTCGACCCGCGTTGAAGCCATTGCCCACACCAACGGTTGGCGCGGGCAGATCCTGCGCACCGTACACAGCCAGCTCGACGCTTATCTGTCGGCGTGCCAGCTGGGTATCACCCTCGCCTCCCTGGGGCTGGGCTGGGTCGGTGAGCCTGCGTTTGCGCACATCCTCGAGCCGCTGTTGGGCGCGGTGGGCGTAGAGTCGCCGGAAGTGATCAAGGGTGTGTCGTTCTTTGCGGCGTTCTTCGTGATTTCCTACCTGCACATCGTGGTCGGCGAGCTGGCGCCCAAGTCCTGGGCGATCCGCAAGCCCGAGTTGCTGTCGCTGTGGACGGCCGTGCCGCTGTACTTGTTCTACTGGGCCATGTACCCGGCGATCTACCTGCTCAACGCCAGCGCCAACGCCATCCTGCGTATCGCCGGCCAAGGCGAGCCAGGCCCGCACCACGAGCATCATTACAGCCGCGAAGAACTCAAGCTGATCCTGCACTCCAGCCGTGGCCAGGACCCGAGCGACCAAGGCATGCGGGTACTGGCATCGGCCGTTGAAATGGGCGAGCTGGAAGTGGTGGACTGGGCCAATTCCCGTGAAGACCTGGTGACACTGGACTTCAACGCTCCGCTCAAGGAAATTCTCGCGCTGTTCCGCCGCCACAAGTTCAGTCGCTACCCGGTATACGACGCGGTGCGCAATGAGTTCGTGGGCCTGTTGCACATCAAGGACCTGCTGCTGGAACTGGCGGCGCTGGACCACATCCCCGAATCCTTCAACCTGGCCGAGCTGACCCGTCCGCTGGAACGCGTGTCTCGGCATATGCCGTTGTCGCAGTTGCTGGAGCAGTTTCGCAAGGGCGGTGCTCACTTCGCTCTGGTGGAAGAAGCTGATGGCAAGATCATCGGCTACCTGACCATGGAAGACGTGCTGGAAGTGCTGGTCGGCGATATCCAGGACGAACACCGCAAGGCCGAGCGCGGCATTCTTGCGTACCAGCCGGGCAAGCTGCTGGTGCGCGGCGACACCCCGCTGTTCAAGGTAGAACGCCTACTGGGCGTGGACCTGGACCACATCGAAGCCGAGACCCTGGCCGGGCTGATCTACGACACGCTCAAGCGCGTGCCGGAGGAAGAAGAGGTGCTGGAGGTTGAGGGCCTGCGGATCATCATCAAGAAGATGAAAGGGCCGAAGATCGTACTGGCCAAGGTGCTGCTGCTGGATTGACCGTCAGTTGCCCGACGCAAAGCCGGCTTAGGCCGCCGACGGGCTGAGCACTCATGGCAACGTTGTATGCTGCAATGAAGATCAAACGTGGGAGCGGGCTTACTCGCGAACGCGGTGTGTCAGCCACTGATCCGGGACTGACACCCCTTATGCGCAAGCAATCCGGCTCTCACACTCACACGTGCGCCGCTTGAGGATCAGGCACCCGGCACAAAATGCTTCTGCGCCGTGCCCCGTGCGATCAGGCGCGAGATGTAGTCCAGCTTCTGTGCGTCCTGGTCAATGAAGCGGAAGGTCAGTTGCAGCCAATCGCTGTCCGGCTTGGGCTCGAAGGCGACGATGGCGTGCAGGTAGCCGTTGAGGCGCGCCACTTCGGCGTTCTCGCCTTGTTCCAGGTCCAGCACTGCGCTTTCCAGCACTTGTGGCAGGATCTCGCCACGGCGTACTACCAGCAGCGCTTCCTTGATGCTCAGCGCCTTGATGACGCATTGCTGAGTGCCGCTGGACAGCCGCAACTGGCCCTGGCCACGCCCGGACTGGGCCGGCGATGCGGCCGGCGCTTGTACCGGAGGCGTGTTGAGCAGGCCACGGTTGGGCGCGGCGGCGGCCACAGGGGCGGCGCCCTTGACGGCTTCGGGCTTACCGCCGGTCAGGGCGCTGAGCGAGTCATTACCGAACGCCGAATTCATCTTGGTTGGCGCACTGGCGACCAAAGCATCGAGACGGCCAACCTTGTGCAGGGCCTGCTTGACCTTGTTCAACAATTGCTCGTTGGTAAACGGCTTGCTGACGTAGCCGGACACGCCGGCCTGAATCGCCTGGACTACGTTCTCCTTGTCACCCCGGCTGGTCACCATCACAAACGGCATGGCCTTCAGATGGGCCTGCTCGCGGCACCAGGTCAGCAGCTCCAGCCCGGACATTTCCGGCATTTCCCAATCGCACAGCACCAGGTCGAACGACTCGCGCATCAGGATGGTCTGGGCCTTCTTGCCGTTCACCGCATCTTCAAGCTTGATCCCGGGGAAGTAATTACGCAGGCACTTCTTCACCAGGTCGCGGATAAACGAGGCGTCATCCACCACCAATACACTGACTTTACTCATCGACCCTTTATCCTATAAAAACCGCGGCACGCAGAACGCCTGACTGATGGCATTTTGCCAAAACTCTGCAGTCACGTCGGGACTTTCTTTCACCCGCCGCGCAAATAATTCAGATGCCACAAACAAAAACGCCCGACCAAAGGCCGGGCGTTAATTTCTCGGGCAACTTACTTATCGTCAGGTTCGCCCGGAACATTAGGGATTTGGTCGGCAGAGCCCTCAACTTCGGCTTTCATACGCTTGAGCCCCATGTGCCGTACGTCGGTACCACGCACCAGGTAAATCACCAGCTCCGAGATATTGCGCGCGTGGTCGCCGATGCGCTCCAGCGAACGCAGCACCCAGATAATGCTCAAGACCCGCGAGATAGAGCGTGGGTCTTCCATCATGTAGGTAGCCAGCTCGCGCAGGGCGGTCTTGTATTCGCGGTCGATGACCTTGTCGTACTGGGCCACCGACAGTGCCAGGTCGGCGTCGAAGCGAGCAAACGCGTCCAGGGCATCGCGCACCATGTTGCGCACTTGGTCGCCGATGTGCCGCACCTCTACGTAACCACGCGGCGCTTCGCCTTCTTCGCAGAGTTGGATGGCACGGCGCGCGATCTTGGTGGCTTCGTCGCCGATGCGCTCCAGGTCGATCACCGACTTGGAGATGCTGATGATCAAACGCAAATCCGATGCCGCCGGCTGGCGACGGGCGAGAATGCGCAGGCATTCTTCGTCGATGTTGCGTTCCATCTGGTTGATCTGGTCGTCGATTTCCCGCACCTGCTGGGCCAGGCCCGAGTCGGCCTCGATCAGCGCGGTGACCGCATCGTTGACTTGCTTCTCCACCAGCCCGCCCATCGCCAGGAGGTGGCTGCGCACTTCCTCAAGCTCGGCGTTGAACTGCGCAGAGATGTGATGGGTAAGGCCTTCTTTGCTAATCATGCGTTTGCTCCGCAAAAGCTGTAAGCCGCAAGCTACAAGCCGCAAGCTGATGTGTGTCGTTCCGTTGAACTGCTTTTACTTGCCGCTTGAAACTGGCGGCTTGCAGCTGCCCCAACTAGCCATAGCGACCGGTGATGTAGTCTTCGGTCTGTTTCTTTGCCGGATTGGTGAACAGGGTATCGGTGTCGCCGAACTCCACCAGCTTGCCCATGTACATGAACGCGGTGTAGTCGGAAACTCGCGCCGCCTGTTGCATGTTGTGGGTCACGATGACGATGGTGAACTTGGATTTAAGCTCGTAGATCAGTTCTTCCACTTTCAGCGTCGAGATCGGGTCAAGGGCCGAGCAGGGTTCGTCCAGCAGCAGCACTTCCGGCTCCACGGCGATGGTTCGCGCGATCACCAGCCGTTGCTGCTGACCGCCGGACAAACCGAGCGCCGAATCGTGCAGGCGGTCCTTGACCTCGTCCCACAGCGCCGCGCCCTTGAGCGCCCACTCGACGGCTTCGTCAAGGATGCGCTTTTTATTGATGCCCTGGATGCGCAGGCCATAGACCACGTTTTCGTAGATGGTCTTGGGGAACGGGTTGGGCTTCTGGAACACCATGCCGACCCGGCGACGCAGCTCGGCCACGTCCTCGCCCTTGCGGTAGATGTTGCTGCCGTAGAGGTTGATGGCACCCTCCACGCGGCAGCCGTCCACCAGGTCGTTCATGCGGTTGAAGGTACGCAGCAGTGTGGACTTGCCGCAGCCCGACGGGCCGATGAAGGCGGTCACGCGCTGCTTGGGAATGTTCATGCTGACATCGAACAGCGCCTGCTTTTCACCGTAGTACAGGCTCAGGCCCGGCACTTCGATGGCCACGGTTTCCTGGGCCAGGCTCAGGCTCTGCTTGTCGCGACCCAGGGCAGACATGTTGATGCCGTGGGAATGGGTTTCGTGTTGCATGGTCTCACTCCGTTCGAAGCTGCAAGCTTTTAGCTGCAAGCTGCAAGATTTGAGCAAAAGCGGCTTGTAGCTTGCCGCTTGTGGCTAATAGATTCAGCTGTCCAACGCCTTGTACTTCTCGCGCAGGTGGTTACGAATCCACACCGCCGACAGGTTGAGCGTGGCGATCACCAGCACCAGCAACAGCGCGGTGGCGTACACCAGCGGTCGCGCGGCTTCGACGTTGGGGCTCTGGAAGCCGACGTCATAAATATGGAAACCCAGGTGCATGATCTTCTGGTCCAGGTGCAAGTACGGGTAGTTGCCGTCCAGCGGCAGCGACGGCGCCAGTTTCACCACGCCTACCAGCATCAGTGGCGCCACTTCACCGGCGGCGCGGGCCACGGCGAGGATCATGCCGGTCATCATGGCCGGGCTGGCCATCGGCAGTACGATCTTCCACAGCGTCTCCGCCTTGGTCGCGCCCAGCGCCAGCGAACCTTCACGCACGGTGCGCGGGATCCGAGCCAGGCCTTCTTCGGTGGCCACGATCACCACCGGTACCGCCAGCAGCGCCAGGGTCAGCGAGGCCCACAGCAGGCCCGGTGTACCGAAGGTCGGCGCCGGCAGTGCTTCGGCGAAGAACAAGCGGTCGACCGAGCCCCCCAATACATACACGAAGAAACCCAGGCCGAACACGCCGTAGACGATGGCCGGTACACCCGCCAGGTTGTTCACGGCGATGCGGATGATGCGGGTCAGGGTGTTCTGCTTGGCGTATTCGCGCAGGTACACCGCCGCCAGCACACCGAACGGGGTGACGATCATCGCCATGATCAGGGTCATCATTACGGTGCCGAAAATAGCCGGGAAGATCCCGCCTTCGGTGTTGGCTTCTCGCGGGTCATCGCTGAGAAATTCCCAGACTTTGCTGAAGTAGAAGCCGATCTTGGTCATGGTGCCCATGGCGTTGGGCTGGTAAGCGTGCACCACTTTGCCGATGCCGATTTCCACTTCCTTGCCATTGCCGTCACGGGCCGTCAGCGCATCACGATTGAATTGCGCGTGCAGGTCGGCCAGGCGTGCTTCGATGTCCTGGTAGAGTGCATTCAGCTCGGCGCGGTCGGCGTCCATATCGGCCTGGGCGGCGGCGTCGAGCTTGCCTTCCAGCTCCAGCTTGCGGCCGTGCAGGCGGATGCGTTCCAGGCCGGCGTTGATCGCGCCGATATCGGTTTTTTCCAGGCTCTTGAGCTGAGCGGCCAGCTTGTTGACGCGCTCGACCCGCGCCTGCAGCTCCGGCCACGCGGCCTCGCCTTCAGCGATGACCTTGCCGTCCTGCTTGACGTTGACCAGGGTGCCGTAGAAGTTGCCCCACTCACGACGCTCGATCGTCATCAGCTCTTTCGGCTTGGTCTGGTCCTGCAACCACTCGCCGACGATCCAGGTGAAGTCGTTGCCGTTCAAGTCCCTGTTACCGACCTTGATCAGCTCGCGGGTCATGAACTCCGGGCCCTCGTCGGGCACCGGCAGGCCTGCGCTTTTAAGCCGTTCGCGCGGCACTTCTTCTTTCTGCACCACTTCGCCGATAACGATGTGGTTGGCCTGGCCCGGCACGTTGTAATTGGCCTGGATCAGGTCGGCCGGCCAGAAGTGGCCCAGACCACGCACCGCGATCACAGCCAGCAGGCCAATAGTCATGATGACCGCGATGGATACCGCGCCACCGCTGATCCAGACGCCGGGGGCGCCGCTCTTGAACCATCCATTCAGGGAGTTCTGTTTCACAGACTTCTACCTTTCTTAAAGCGACGAGTATTTCTTGCGCAGACGCTGACGAATCAGCTCGGCGAGGGTGTTCATGATGAAGGTGAACAGCAGCAGCACCAGCGCCGAGAGGAACAGCACGCGGTAGTGACTGCCGCCCACTTCCGACTCGGGCATTTCCACCGCAACGTTAGCCGCCAGGGTGCGCAGGCCTTCGAACAGGTTCATCTCCATCACCGGGGTGTTGCCGGTGGCCATCAGCACGATCATGGTCTCGCCCACGGCGCGGCCCATGCCGATCATCAGCGCCGAGAAGATGCCCGGGCTGGCGGTCAGGATCACCACGCGGGTCATGGTCTGCCACGGCGTGGCGCCCAGGGCCAGGGAGCCCAGGGTCAGGCCGCGCGGCACACTGAACACGGCGTCTTCGGCAATGGAATAGATGTTCGGGATTACCGCAAAACCCATGGCCAGGCCCACCACCAGAGCATTGCGCTGGTCGTAGGTGATGCCCAGGTCGTGGGAGATCCACATGCGCATGTCGCCGCCGAAGAACCAGGTTTCCAGGTACGGGCTCATGTACAGCGACAGCCAGCCCACGAACAGGATCACCGGGATCAGGATCGCGCTTTCCCAGCCATCGGGCACACGCAGGCGCAGGGATTCAGGCAGGCGGCTGAAGATAAAACCGGCCACCAGGATGCCAATCGGCAACAGCATCAGCAGGCTGAAAATCCCCGGTAGATGCCCCTCGACATACGGCGCCAGGAACAGCCCGGCGAAGAAGCCCAGGATCACCGTCGGCATCGCTTCCATCAGCTCGATCACCGGCTTGACCTTGCGGCGCAGGCTCGGGGCCATGAAGTATGCGGTGTAGATCGCGGCGGCAACGGCCAGCGGTGCGGCCAGCAGCATGGCGTAGAACGCAGCTTTGAGCGTGCCGAATGTCAGCGGCGCCAGGCTCATCTTGGGTTCGAAGTCGGTGTTGGCGGCGGTTGATTGCCAGACGTATTTAGGCTCGTCGTAGTTCTCGTACCAAACCTTGCTCCACAGCGCGCTCCAGGAGACTTCCGGGTGCGGGTTGTCCAGCACCAACGGCTGCAGTTTGCCGCCAGCTTCCACGATGACGCGGTTGGCTCGTGGCGACAGGCCGAACACGCCCTGGCCGTCGACCACCGGGTCCACCAGCAGGGTGCGGTGCGCGGTGCTGTGGAACACACCGAACTTGCCGGCGGCATCCAGGGCGGTGAAGCCTTTGCGACGTTCCTCGGCGGTAATTTCCACAATCGGCGCGGTGCCCATCTGGAAGGTGCGGATCTGCTTGAGGCGCTGTTCGCCGTCCGGGTCGCGGGCCATGAACCACTGGGCCAGGCCGCCCTTGGAGTTACCGACGATCAGCGAAATGCCGCCCACCAGTTGCGTACTGGCGGTAATTTCAGCGTTGCCATCTTCCAACAATTTGTATCGACCGTTGAGACTCTTGTCGCGCAGGCTGAATACGTCGGCCAGGGCGCGGCCGTTGATCACGTATAGCCATTGCTGGCGCGGGTCGATGAAGATCGCCTTCACCGGCTCGGTCATCTGCGGCAGCTCGATACGCTTCTGCTCGCTGGTGACTTCACCGGTCATCATGTTTTCTTCGCGGCTCAGGGTCAGCACGTTCAGGTGCGAACCGGCCGAGCCTGCGGCTACCAGCGAGGAATCGGTGGCGTTGAGCGCTACGTGCTCCAGCGGGCGACCGGCATCGTCCAGTACGATCGGCGTTTCACCGTAGGGGTATTCGATGGCGGGAGTGATGGTCTTCTTGCCGTCCGGGTAGGAAACCTTATAGGTGTGGCGGAACACCATGGCCTGGCCATTGGACAAACCGAGAATCACCAGCGGGCTGCCCGGCTGGTCTTCACCAATGGACGCTACGCTTGCGCCGACCGGCAATGGCAGGTCGACGCGCTTGAGCTCGGCACC
Organism: Pseudomonas quebecensis; assembly: GCF_026410085.1. NCBI lineage: Bacteria > Pseudomonadati > Pseudomonadota > Gammaproteobacteria > Pseudomonadales > Pseudomonadaceae > Pseudomonas > Pseudomonas quebecensis. The sequence continues at coordinate 5,419,439 of NZ_CP112866.1, read as the reverse complement.
CGTGTCCACTTCAAAGAACAGTGCCTGGCCTTTGTCGGAAACCCGCATGGCGACCTGGTTCTGTTCTTCCAGGGAGATCAGCAACGGCTTGCCGGCGTCTTGCATCCACGCGGGCGTGAGAGCGTCTTCCTTGGTCAACGAAGCACCTTGGAACAACGGCGCCACCACGTAGGCCAGGAAGAAAAAGATCAGGGTGATGGCGGCCAGGACGGCAAGGCCGCCGACCAGCACATACCAGCGAGTGAAGCGATCCTTGAGCGCGCGGATGCGGCGCTTGCGTTGCAGCTCAGGCGTATTGAAATCAATGCGCTTGGGAGGAGAAGTCGTCGTCATGGTGGAATTGGCCAGATCATTCATGCGCACACCCTAGCGATCCTGTATGACAGAAAGATGACAATGCAGTGACGCAGGAAATCCGCCGCGTAGCAGGGCTGGCAGCGGACTAGAAATTAGGAGGCAAGGTCCAGCTCCTTCGGACCTGCCCGGCCTTGAACCCAGCCAAGCGGCGGGCTCAAGGCGATTTTACCGGTGGCTTACTTGCCGCCTTCCTGCAGACCCAGGTCAGCCAGTGCCTTGGCGGCAACTTTGGCTGGCAGTGGGATGTAGCCGTCTTTCACCACAACTTCCTGGCCCTGTTTCGACAGAACCAGCTTCACGAACTCAGCTTCCAGCGGAGCCAGCGGCTTGTTCGGGGCTTTGTTGACGTAGACGTAGAGGAAGCGCGACAGCGGATATTTGCCGTTCAGGGCGTTTTCTTCACTGTCTTCGATGAAGTCGGTGCTGCCTTTTTTGGCCAGGGCCACGGTCTTCACGCTGGCAGTCTTGTAGCCGATGCCCGAGTAGCCGATGCCGTTGAGCGAGGAACTGATCGACTGCACGACCGACGCCGAGCCTGGTTGCTCGTTCACGTTAGGCTTGTAGTCGCCTTTGCACAGGGCTTCTTCCTTGAAGTAGCCGTAGGTACCGGATACCGAGTTACGACCGAACAGTTGCACCGGCTTGTTGGCCAGGTCACCGGTCACGCCCAGGTCGCCCCAGGTTTTCACGTCAGCTTTGCCACCGCACAGGCGGGTCGAGGAGAAGATCGCGTCGACCTGCTCCATGGTCAGGTGCTGGATCGGGTTGTCCTTGTGCACGAACACCGCCAGGGCGTCCACGGCCACCGGGATAGCGGTTGGCTTGTAGCCGTACTTCTGCTCGAAGGCCGCCAGTTCGGTGTCCTTCATCTTGCGGCTCATCGGGCCCAGGTTGGAGGTGCCTTCAGTCAGCGCAGGTGGCGCAGTGGCGGAACCGGCAGCTTGAATCTGGATGTTGACGTTCGGGTATTCCTTTTTGTAACCCTCAGCCCACAGGGTCATCAGGTTGGCCAGGGTGTCGGAACCGACGCTGGACAAGTTGCCCGACACACCCGTGGTCTTCACATACGCCGGAATCGCCGGGTCAACACCAGCGGCCACCGCGTTGGCGGTCGCAACGCCAGCAGCGACAAACGTCATTGCCGCCATCAAACGTTTCAGTTTCATGCCTTGCTCCTAGCAGATAGGGATAGTTGGATCGGGGCCAAGTATCGGTAGGCCGTGTGAACACTCTATGTCTGGAATGTGACAATTAGATGAAAGGCCAGTATGGGGAGCAAAGACCGAGGGCGGGGTGCAGTGCCCTGAATACGGGAGAATGTGAGGCGAGGAGGTAGCGCGCGGCAGTTTTTGAAATACCCTGTAATTGTTGTAGCAAGCAACCTCTGTGGCGAGCTTGCCCACTCGCCACAGATTATCGTTGCGTGTCAGCAGGGTTCAGCGCCCACGCCTCCACAGATACCCACCCACCAACATCCCCATCACACACAGCACGGCCACGTAGTAAGCCGGGCCCATAGGGCTTTCCTTCATCAGCAGTGACACCACCAACGGCGTCAGCCCGCCGAACACTGCGTAGGCCACGTTGTAGGAGAACGACAGTCCGCTGAAGCGCACCACCGGTGGGAAGGCCTTGACCATCACGTAAGGCACCACGCCGATGGTGCCGACGAACAGACCGGTCAGGGCGTAGAGCGGGAACAGCCAGTCGGGATGAGTGATGAGACTGTGGTAGAGCGTCCAGGAGGTCGCCAGCAGCAACGCACACCCGGCGGTCAGCACGCGCCCGGCGCCGAAGCGGTCGGCCAGGGCGCCGGAGCCGATGCAGCCCAGGCTCAAGGTCACGATGGCCAGGCTGTTGGCTTGCAGCGCAACGGTGGGGCTGAAGTGATAGATGGTCTGCAGCACGGTCGGGGTCATCAGAATGACCACCACCACGCCGGCCGACAGCAGCCAGGTCAACAGCATCGACAGCACGATGGCGCCACGGTGGTCACGCAGCACCGCGCGCAGCGGCAGCTCGGCGGCCAGGGTCTTGCGTTGCTGCATCTCGGCGAAAATCGGCGTCTCATGCAGCCAGCGACGCAGGTACACCGACAACAGGCCAAACACGCCACCGAGCAGGAACGGGATACGCCAGGCGTAGTCCGACACCTGTTCCGGGCTATACAGGGTGTTGATGGCGGTGGCGACCAGCGATCCGAGCAGAATACCGGCGGTCAGGCCGCTGGTCAGGGTGCCGCAGGCGTAGCCGATATGCCGTGGCGGCACGTGTTCGGACACAAATACCCACGCCCCCGGCACCTCGCCGCCGATCGCCGCGCCCTGGATGACGCGCATCAGCAGCAACAGCAGCGGCGCCCAGAGGCCGATCTGCGCATAAGTCGGCAGCAAGCCCATGATCAAGGTCGGCACGGCCATCATGAAGATGCTCAAGGTGAACATCTTCTTGCGCCCCAGCAGGTCGCCGAAGTGCGCCATGATGATGCCGCCCAGAGGACGCGCCAGGTAGCCGGCGGCAAAGATGCCGAAGGTCTGCATCATGCGCAGCCACTCGGGCATATCGACGGGGAAGAACAGCTTCCCGACCACGGTGGCGAAAAACACGAAAATAATGAAGTCGTAGAACTCCAGCGCCCCGCCCAAGGCGGACAGCGATAGGGTTTTATAGTCGTTGCGGGTCAGCGGGCGCGAAGGTTGCGCACTGCTTGCAGGCACGGAGGACATGGCAAGGCTTCTCTTATTAGTCAGAACGGCAGATCCGGGGTGCTGGCTGCGCCAGGACGGGTTCGGCAAGATAGCAAATCGCCTGGAAAAGCACACCAGAAGCACAGTTGCCGGAAAAAGCTCCATTACAGCGGCTAAATGCCGACCAAATGAGCGACGGGAGGTCGTCGCAGCGCATGGGTGTCGATATACTCGTCCCTTGCACGCGCCAGACCCGCAGTCTTGAGGGCTGCTGTGCCAAAACGACGTTGGCGCCACCCAGCCGTTTTGGCAGAGTTTCCCTTTAGTACGCCTTACGAGAAACGCATCAGGCGGGGTATGGTGCTGAAACGTTTTTCCCAAAGACGGCTATCCACTTGAAATACCCATGAAGCGTCACGGGTCAGAGGCACCCTCGGCATGATCGAACTCGAACAAGAAGATCCTATCCCGCAAGGCGATCTCGCCCTGCAAATCACGGCTCTGCCGCGTGAAACCAACGGTTTTGGCGACATCTTCGGCGGCTGGCTGGTCGCGCAGATGGACCTGGCCGGCACCGCCATGGCCAGCAAGGTCGCCGGTGGGCGCGTGGCTACCGTGGCCATCGATCGCATGGCGTTCCTGGTGCCGGTCGCGGTGGGCGCGCAATTGTCCTTTTATACCCAGGCCCTGGAAATCGGCCGCAGCTCGATCCAGATGATGGTCGAAGTGTGGAGCGACGATCCGCTGTCCAGCGAATGGCGCAAAGTGACCGAGGCGGTGTTTGTGTTCGTCGCCATCGACGGCAGCGGCCGCACCCGTTCGGTACCGTCGCGCGCGCGTTAAACCTCATCGGATTTTGACGGTCAATTGCCCCATTGCCTGCCATTGAGAGTGCTTCGTATGCCTACGCCACACGTTGAAACCGTGACAATCGACGAGCTGGACTGCTGGCGCATCCGCCACAACGGCGCCGAGCTGATGGTGGCCCGGCAGGGTGCGCATATCTTCAGTTACCAGCGCGAGGGCGAACAGCCGCTGATCTGGCCGAACCCTGCCGCCGTGTTCAAGCAAGGCAAAGGCATCCGCACCGGCGTGCCCGTGTGCTGGCCGTGGTTTGGCGTGTTCGACCGCAACCCGGACAGCGTCAAAGCGATGCGCCGGAGCGACCAACCAGCCGGCGCCCACGGGTTTGCGCGCACCGCACGCTGGGAATTGGCCGGAACCGAGCTTGAGGGCGACGCCTTGCGCATCGACCTGGCGCTGCCGGTACCTGCGGGCGGCTTCCCCGGCTGGCCCCATCAGGTCGAACTTACCCTGAGTCTGCTGCTGGACGAGCAACTGCACATCCGCCTGACCAGCCACAACCGTGGCACCGACACCGTGACTCTCAGCCAGGCGCTGCATAGCTACTTCGCCGTCAGCGATGTGCGCCACGTGCAGGTCGAAGGATTGGACGGCACGACGTATATCGACACCGCCGACGGCTGGACCACGAAGACCCAGTCCGGCCCGCTGCACTTCAGCGCCGAGACCGACCGCATGTACCTCGACACGCCGACGCAGGTGAGCATCGTCGACAAAGACTGGCAGCGCCGCATCCAACTCACGGCCCAGGGCTCCACATCGACAGTGATCTGGAACCCCTGGACCGAGCGGGCCAAGGCCTTCGACGATATGGCCGACGACGGCTGGCAAAACATGCTGTGCATCGAGACGGCGAATGTGCTGGATGATGTGGTGACATTGGCGCCCAACGAACGCCATACCCTGGGCGTCAGCATCGCCGGCATCGCCCTGTAGACAAAGAGCCCCATTGTGGGAGGGGGCTTGCCCCCGATAGCGGTGAGTCAGCCAGCTCGAGGGTGACTGGCACCCTGCTATCGGGGGCAAGCCCTCTCCCACATTGATTTGTGTTGAGGCTTAGAGATCGGCTTCCTTGACTACTCGCACCTTGCCCGCGTCCAGCGCATAGGCCGCATCCGCCAAATCGTTATTCACCGTCTCCACCTTCAACGTGCCGGTAACCCACAGCGGCGTGTAGATATCGTCCAGCTTCAACCCCTTGGGATAACGCACCAGCACCAGCTGGTTTGGCGGCGGTGGCGGCACGTGGATACAGGCGCCTGGGTACGGCACCAGGAAGAACAGTGTGCTGCGGCCCTTGGCGTCGGTCTCCAGCGGAACCGGATAACCGCCGATGCGGATATTCTTGCCGTTCATGGCGGCCACGGTTTTGGTGGAATACATCACCGCCGGCAGGCCTTTGCTCTGCTTCAAGCCGCCTTTGTCGGTAAAGGTGCCCTGGGCTTCAGGGGAGTTGTGGTCGATCTCGGGCATGGCCTCAAGGGCCTTCTGGTCCGACAGCGGCATCAGGTCGAGCCAGTCGGTTTCCGGCAGTTCGCCGGCGTGCGCCAGGCCAGTGCCCAGCACGAGGAAAATCAATAGAAAACGGCGCATGGAGAGGCTCGGCAAGTACAAGTGGCGAGCATTCTAGCCCTCTGCGCCTGCGCAGCGCAGAGGACTTTGTCGGCTGATTACTTCTTTCTGATCAGGCCGTAGATCACCAACAGGATGATCGCGCCGACCAGCGCACCGATGAAGCCGGCACCTTGACCCGCCTGGTAGATACCCAGCGCCTGGCCACCGTAGGTCGCGGCCAGGGAGCCGGCGATGCCCAACAGAATAGTCATGATCCAGCCCATGCTGTCGTCGCCTGGCTTGAGGAAACGCGCGAGCAGACCGACGATCAGGCCGATAAAGATGGTTCCGATGATACCCATGGCATTTCCCTCTGAATGAATGTGTGTCATGGCAAAGCCTAGCCAGGCTTTACCATCCTGCAATCAGAGAGACGGCGAGGCCCAATGGTTCCCGCCGCGCCGAGGCTTATTGCTCGGCGATCAGCGCTTCGACCTTGAGGATCTGCGCCTGCAGCGTCGCACGGTCCTGGCAACGCAGGTTGGCGTGACCGACTTTGCGCCCGGCCTTGAAGGCCTTGCCGTAGTGATGCAGGTGGCAGTCGTCGATCGCGATCACGCGCTCCACCGGCGGGACCACGCCAATGAAATTGAGCATCGCACTCTCGCCCACCTTGGCCGTGGAACCCAGCGGCAAGCCCGCCACCGCCCGCAGGTGGTTCTCGAACTGGCTGCACTCGGCGCCTTCGGTGGTCCAGTGCCCGGAGTTGTGTACACGCGGGGCGATCTCGTTGGCCTTGAGGCCGCCGTCGACTTCAAAGAACTCGAACGCCATCACGCCGACGTAATCCAGCTGCTTGAGCACACGGCTGGAATAGTCTTCGGCCAAGGCCTGCAATGGATGGTCGGTGCTGGCCACCGACAGTTTGAGGATGCCGTTGACGTGAGTATTGTGCACCAGCGGGTAGAAGCGCGTTTCGCCATCACGGGCGCGCACGGCGATCAGCGAGACCTCACCGGTGAACGGCACGAAACCTTCCAGCAGGCAGGCGACGCTGCCCAGTTCGGCGAAAGTACCGACCACATCCGCTTCGCTGCGCAGCACTTTCTGACCCTTGCCGTCGTAACCCAGGGTGCGGGTTTTCAGCACGGCCGGCAGGCCGATGCGAGCGACCGCGGCGTCCAGGTCCGCCTGGGACTGGATATCGGCGAAGTCCGGCGTCGGGATGCCCAGGTCCTTGAACATGCTCTTTTCGAACCAGCGATCGCGAGCGATGCGCAGGGCCTCGGCACTGGGGTACACCGGCACGAACTGCGACAGGAAGGCCACGGTTTCCGCCGGAACGCTTTCGAACTCGAAAGTCACCAGGTCCACTTCGTCGGCCAGTTGGCGCAGGTGGTCCGGGTCACTGTAGTCAGCGCGCAGGTGTTCACCCAGAGCCGCCGCACAGGCGTCCGGCGCCGGGTCCAGGAAAGCGAAATTCATCCCCAGCGGGGTGCCCGCCAGGGCGAGCATGCGGCCCAGCTGGCCGCCACCGATTACACCGATCTTCATGGTCTACAACCTCAGGCGATGCGTGGGTCTGGATTGTCCAGCACGCTGTCTGTCTGTTCAGCACGGAATTTTTTCAGCACCGCGTGGAACTGTGGGTGCTTGGCGCCCAGGATACTGGCGGACAGCAACGCGGCGTTGATCGCGCCGGCCTTGCCGATCGCCAGGGTCGCCACCGGGATGCCGGCCGGCATCTGCACGATCGACAACAGCGAATCCACGCCCGAGAGCATCGACGATTGCACCGGCACACCGAGCACCGGCAGGTGGGTCTTGGCCGCACACATGCCTGGCAGGTGCGCTGCGCCACCGGCGCCGGCGATGATCACCTCGATGCCACGGGATTCTGCTTCATCGGCATACTGGAACAGCAAGTCCGGGGTACGGTGGGCGGAAACCACCTTCACTTCGTACGGAATGCCGAGTTTTTCCAGCATATCGGCGGTGTGGCTAAGGGTGGACCAATCGGACTTGGAGCCCATGATCACGCCAACCAATGCACTCATCGTCGTGCCTCTTCTCTCTGGGCGCCCGCAGGCGCGTCAAAAAACAACAAGCCACGCGGGAAATCCGGCGTGGCTTGTTGTACGAATGTTGGCCGGTTGGACCGGCCGAAGGCCGCGCAGTATACCGTAATAATTAAGATAAACAGCCCCTGGAACGACCATCTGTCCAGTGGTGAAAGCGGCGGTTTTATTGACTTTCAAGTCAGCCAAACCACCACAAAGCCCCCTCCCACATTTGCCCTGCATTCGGCTTGAGATTGGGCTCAGGTGTTCTGCGCCGCACCACCTTCCAACTTGCGCCACAACAACCGCACATTGGCCTTGCGCACCAACGCACAGCGGTACAAGCGAATTTCCAGCGGTACATGCCATTGCGGCCCGCCGCAGACCACCAGCTCGCCGCGCGCCAGTTCGGCACGCACGCTCAACTGCGGCACCCAAGCGATGCCCAGGCCTTCCAGGGCCATGCTTTTGAGGCTGTCGGCCATGGCGGTTTCGTACACGGTGGTAAAGCGCAGGGCGCGCTGGCGCAGCAACAGGTGCACCGAACGGCCGAGGAAAGCGCCGGCGCTGTAGGCCAGCAACGGTACGCTGCCCTCGCCTTCCAGGTCGAACAACGGCTTGCCGTCGGCGTCGGCGGCGCACACCGGGAGCATTTCGGTGTTGCCCAGGTGCAGGGACGGGAAGATCTCGGCGTCCATCTGCATGGCGGCATCGGGGTCGTAGAACGCCAGCATCAAATCGCAGCCGCCTTCACGCAGGGCGTGCACCGCATCGCCGACGTTGGTGGCGACCAGCCGCGTGGCGATGTTCAGGCCTTCGTTGCGCAGTTGTGCGATCCAGCGCGGGAAGAAGCCCAGCGCCAGGGAGTGTGCGGCGGCCACTTGCATGACTTCGCCCTGCCCGCCTTCCAAGTGATGCAAATGACGCAGGACTTCACCCAACTGTTCGACCACGGTGCGCGCGGTGACCAGGAACAACTGCCCCGCCGCCGTCAGCTCGACCGGCGTACGCGAGCGGTTGACCAGGGTCAGGCCCAACGCCGCTTCCAGGCTGCGGATGCGTCGGCTGAACGCCGGCTGGGTGACAAAACGCCGCTCCGCCGCCTGGGAAAAGCTGCGGGTCGCGGCCAGGGCGCTGAAGTCTTCCAGCCACTTGCTCTCAAGGTTCATCACTGCCTCCCACGGGAACGCACCATTTTGGCACACACGCCCGCCATCATAGCCGGGTCACACTCACATTATGCCGTTTATGCATAGGCCAGTGTTTAACAGCATTGGCCCAAAAATTCGTACAAGCCTAGCATTCGCAGCGTTCCGGCCAGTTCCGGGTCCATATCGAGATGATTTCCGTCATGTCCTCCGCTGCATCATTCCGCACAGAAAAAGACCTGCTTGGCGTACTTGAAGTACCTGCTCAAGCGTATTACGGCATCCAGACCCTGCGAGCGGTGAACAACTTCCGCCTCTCGGGCGTTCCGATTTCGCATTACCCGAAATTGGTGGTCGGCCTGGCAATGGTCAAGCAAGCCGCCGCTGATGCCAACCGCGAGTTGGGCCAGCTCAGCGAAGCCAAGCACGCCGCCATCAGCGAAGCCTGTGCCCGTCTGATCCGCGGCGATTTCCACGAAGAGTTCGTGGTGGACATGATTCAAGGCGGCGCCGGCACTTCAACCAACATGAATGCCAACGAAGTCATCGCCAACATCGCGCTGGAAGCCATGGGCCACCAGAAAGGCGAATACCAGTACCTGCATCCCAACAACGACGTGAACATGGCGCAGTCGACCAACGACGCCTACCCCACTGCGATCCGCCTGGGTCTGCTGCTGGGCCACGACGCGCTGCTGGCCAGCCTCGACAGCCTGATTCAGGCGTTCGCCGCCAAGGGCGAAGAGTTCAGCCACGTGCTGAAAATGGGCCGCACCCAATTGCAGGACGCCGTGCCGATGACCCTCGGCCAGGAATTCCGCGCTTTCGCCACCACCCTCGGTGAAGACCTGGCCCGCCTGAAAACCCTGGCGCCGGAACTGTTGACCGAAGTGAACCTGGGCGGCACCGCCATCGGCACCGGCATCAACGCCGACCCGCGCTACCAGGCCCTGGCCGTACAGCGCCTGGCCGTCATCAGCGGCCAGCCCGTGGTTCCGGCGGCCGACCTGATCGAAGCCACCTCCGACATGGGTGCCTTCGTGCTGTTCTCCGGCATGCTCAAGCGTACGGCAGTGAAGCTGTCGAAGATCTGCAACGACCTGCGCCTGCTCTCCAGCGGCCCACGCACCGGGATCAACGAGATCAACCTGCCGGCGCGCCAGCCAGGCAGCTCGATCATGCCCGGCAAGGTCAACCCGGTGATCCCGGAAGCGGTCAACCAAGTGGCGTTCCAGGTCATCGGTAACGACCTGGCCCTGACCATGGCGGCCGAAGGCGGCCAACTGCAACTGAACGTGATGGAGCCGCTGATCGCCTTCAAGATCTTCGACTCGATCCGCCTGCTGCAACGCGCCATGGACATGCTGCGCGAGCACTGCATCATCGGCATCACCGCCAACGAAGCCCGCTGCCGCGAACTGGTGGAGCACTCTATCGGCCTGGTGACCGCGCTGAACCCTTACATCGGCTATGAAAACGCCACCCGTATCGCGCGCATCGCCCTTGAAAGCGGCCGCGGGGTACTGGAACTGGTGCGCGAAGAAGGCTTGCTCGACGACGCCATGCTCGACGACATCCTGCGCCCCGAAAACATGATCGCTCCACGTTTGGTCCCATTGAAGGCCTAAGCGTTTGTTGCACCGCTCACCAGGTTGAGGGACTAGACACCTCTCACCTTTTGAGGGCCTGAAGGCTCGTTCTTCAGGCCCTTTTTTTTGCTTCGAGGTTGTGAAATGACGCCCATAAAAAATCCAATATCGCACCGCTTACCCACCGCCCTTGTAACCGCCTGGCTGAAACCTTTAATCGGCCCGGGCAGACGGATCACGTTCGCCTAGGTATAGTGCCGCCCCTCTTCGCGTCTGCGGCTGTCGGTAACGAAGCCGGGATAACCCGCGAAACCGCATGAATAACAACCCGCAAAAGGAATGGGGTCGAACCGTCGCGCACTGCCTGGTGCGATGCGACGTTTTTGAACCGTCCTGCGTTTGCCATTAGAAAAATCAGCGAGGAACACTCCATGCTCGAAGTCATCAACGACTTCCTCTCAGGGAAAGTACTGATCGTGCTCATTGTCGGGCTCGGCGGTTATTTCACGATCCGCTCGCGTTTCGTACAGCTGCGCCACTTTTTCCACATGTTTTCAGTGTTTCGCGACAGCCTCAAGAGCAGCTCCGGCCAGCTCAGTTCGTTCCAGGCGCTGATGCTCAGCCTGGCCGGCCGCGTAGGCGCCGGTAACATCGCCGGTGTCGGCATTGCCGTGACCCTCGGCGGCCCGGGCGCCGTGTTCTGGATGTGGGTCACCGCACTGGTGGGCATGTCCTCGAGCTTTATCGAATGCTCCCTCGGCCAGTTGTACAAGCGCACCGACGCCGAAGGCACCTACCGTGGCGGCCCGGCTTATTACATCCAGCACGGCCTGCACAAGCGCTGGCTGGGCATGGTCATGGCGTTCCTGCTGCTGGTGACCTTCGGCTTTGCCTTCAACGGCCTGCAGGCCCATGCCGTGACGCATTCGCTGAATAACGCGTTCGGCCTGGACACCACCTACACCGGCCTGGCCCTCGCGGTCTTGCTGGGCCTGGTGTTCATCGGCGGAATCAAGCGCATCGCCTCGATCGCCGACCTGCTGGTGCCGGTCAAGACCCTGGTCTACATCGCCGTGACCCTGTACGTGATCGTGCTGCAGTTCGACCACGTGCCGGCCATGCTCGCGACCATCGTCAAGAGCGCCTTCGGCCTCGACCAAGCCTTCGGCGGCCTGGTAGGCAGTGCGATCATCATGGGCGTGAAGCGCGGCGTGTTCGCCAACGAAGCCGGCCTGGGCAGTGCGCCCAATGTGGCGGCAGTCGCTTCGGTTGAGCATCCGATCGCCCAAGGCGTAGTTCAGGCGTTCAGCGTATTCCTCGACACCTTCGTGATCTGCACCTGCACCGCGCTGCTGATCCTGCTCTCCGGTTTCTACACCCCAGGCTTTGAAGGCGACGGCATTGCCCTGACCCAGAACTCCCTGGCGGCGGTGGTCGGCGACTGGGGCCGCATGTTTATCTCGGTGGCCCTGGCGTTATTCGTGTTCACCTCGATCATGTACAACTACTACCTCGGCGAGAGCAACCTGCGCTTCCTGGTGGGCAACAACCGCAAGGTGCTGATGGGCTACCGCACGCTGGTGCTGGTGCTGATCTTCTGGGGTTCGATCGAGAACCTGAGCACCGTATTCGCCTTCGCCGACATCACCATGACCATGCTGGCGTTCGTTAACCTGTTCGCCCTGGCGTTCCTGTTCAAGATCGCCATGCGCATCCTCAAGGACTACGACGACCAGCGCGCAGCGGGCATCAAGACCCCGGTGTTCGATTCCAGCCAGTTCCCGGATCTGGACCTGGACCGCAAGGCCTGGCCGGCCAACCCGGTCAAGTCCGAGCCGGCGGCAAAGGTGTCGGCTGAACTGAACGCTCAAGCGCAACGCTGAGCGTAGATAGATGACACGCCGCCCGGCCTTGGGCATGCTCGGGGCCCGGCGGCGTTTTTCGTTCAGGAGAATTCTCGATGTCCCCAGCCAATAACATCATGGTGCTCTACACCGGCGGCACCATCGGCATGCAGGCCAGCGCCAACGGCCTGGCGCCCGCTTCGGGTTTCGAAGCGCGCATGCGCGAGCACTTTGCCGGGGCGAAGCTGCCCTCCTGGCGCCTGCGCGAAATGTCCCCGCTGATCGACAGCGCCAATATGACCCCGGCCTACTGGCAGCGCCTGCGCACAGCGGTGGTCGGGGCGGTGGACGAAGGCTGCGACGCGGTGCTGATCCTGCACGGCACCGACACCCTGGCCTACAGCGCGGCCGCCATGAGTTTTCAACTGCTGGGGCTGCCGGCGCCGGTGCTGTTCACCGGCTCCATGCTGCCGGCGGGCGTGCCCGACAGCGATGCCTGGGAAAACGTCAGCGGCGCCCTGACGGCGTTGGGCGCAGGCCTGGCGCCGGGGGTGCAGTTGTACTTCCACGGTGCACTGATGGCGCCGACCCGTTGCGCGAAGATCCGCAGCTTCGGCCGTCATCCGTTCGCGGCGCTGCAGCGCCAGGGCGGCGCAGCCAAGGCCGATGCGATTCCGGATGCTTTGGACTATCGCCAGCAGAAAGCGTTGGCGAACGTCGGCGTGCTGCCGCTGGTGCCCGGCCTTTCAGCGGTGCTGCTCGACAGCCTGATCGACAGCGGCATTCAAGCACTGATCCTGGAATGCTACGGCAGCGGCACCGGGCCCAGCGACAACCCGGCATTCCTCGCCAGCCTGCAGCGCGCACAGGACCGGGGCGTGGTGGTGGTCGCCATCACCCAATGCCATGAAGGTGGCGTAGCGCTGGACGTGTATGAAGCCGGCAGCCGCCTGCGCGGGGTTGGCGTGCTGTCGGGTGGCGGCATGACCCGTGAAGCGGCGTTCGGCAAGCTCAATGCCCTGATCGGCGCGGGTCTGCCTAATGCCGAGATCCGCCGCCTGGTCGAACTGGACCTGTGCGCCGAGCTGAGCTGACTGTCGTTCCACCATACATAGTCACTCCCGCCGCTGACCTGGCGCTGCCTAGCATGGAAAACCCGAGCCTTTGACTCGGGTTTTTTCATGCAACGGCACCACAGGAACGCCCCATGACCTCTTCAACTTCCGCTTCCCAGCCGCAGCCCAGGCGCAGTGACCTGACCTTGGAACTGATCGCCCAATTCCACGCCGGGCCCTCCTTCAGGGCCACCGCCACCCAACTGTTGCGCCAGGCGCTGAACGAACTCTACCCGTACCTGAACATCGACCCGGACAGCACCCTGATGGGTTCGCCGACCTGGACACTCATCGAGGGCCAACCGGTCGCCGGACCGACCACCTATCGCGCGCTCAGCGACCTGCTGGCGCGCCAAGCCGTCCTCCAAATACCGGTGCTGTGCATCGAGGGCGAGCACTTCCTGACGCGGCAGCCGGTCACCGCGCCACCTGAGCACCTGCCCGTACGCATGACCGACATCGCCAGGATCATCAACACCCAGGCACCGGTGATGCTCAGCGCGTTTCAGGCGTACCTGGTGGATTTCTGGAACGAGAGCAACGCCAAGGGCCCGCGCTGGCAGGAATTGTCCAGCACCCTGCGCAGCGGCTGGGGCACTGCGCAGGTGGAAGAATGGGATGAGACCGATCGCGCCATGGCACATCGACTGTATCGCTTCCCCGACCGCGCCACCCGGCAAATCGATGACCCCTATGCGAGCAAAGCCTGCATTGTCGAGATCGAACAGGTCGAGGACGGCGCTGCCACGCGCTTCAGCCCACTGATGCTGGCGGTGCTGCTGGGCGAGCACCTGGGCCGCGCAATCATCCTCACTTACTCGCCGCGCAACGGCTACGAAAAATTCGACTCTCTGGACCAGTTGGGCGAGTCGCTGCCTACGCATGCCGGGTCGCAGACGCATCGCACATCGCTGCAATGGCGTTTATCCGAGCCCCAGGGCAACTTCTTCGATCAGTTGGCCTGCGTGTTTATCAGTGCACAGGTCGAAGCCGTGGGCGCGCTGGATTTTTCGAACTTGCTCCAGAGCAATTCGGCCCAAGTTAATCAGGCATTGAATGCAGGTCCGGGTGCCATTTACACGCCAGCGCACCAAGGGCCCAACCTCGACTGGTATCACCATGCGCTTCCCGACTGGCTGAAAAACGCCTCGGTCGGCGACCAGAATAACTTCGCTCAGCACCTCAAAGATCTCGCGGCCCTCAACAGCCTGAATATGGGCGCCTCCTACCTGGACGGTATCCCCGGCATTGAGCAGTACGCGCTTGAGCAGATCAGGCAACAGGTCCTGCTGGATCATCCGGACGCCCTGCACGTGCCGTTGGAAAAAATCGTCTTCAAGGTGCAAAGCGTGGTGGTCTGGGGATTGTTCGTCGTGCCCGGGAGTGTTGAAACCACCTCCTTTACCCTCGTTGAGCTGGCCCTGCAGAACCTCATCGCACTGCCCCTGGGCAACAAAACCATAGAGCTGCGCAACGGTGCCAACTTGCCCGACTGGCTGACGGTCGATTATGTCGAAGACATCATTCAACGGGTCGACGTCGGTCAAACCTACCCAGCCCTGATCAAACAGAATTTGCTGGAGCTGCGCCATGAGTCGGCCCGTCGCAAAAAGCTCTACAGCGAACAGCTGCGTATCCAGCTACCGTTGATGGCTTTGCAGAGCAAGCTGCGACGGCAAGACGGGATCGATGAGCAGGGTTACCGTTACCTCGTCGCGCTGATGCAGGCCGAGGAACACGACCGCAAGGTCGATGGCCAGGATATCGTCCTTCACCAATTGGCTTTCTACCCCACTCGCCGCGCGGACCAGAGCTACGACATCGTGGCGAACATGTACGTGATCGGCCTGCGCAATCTGAGCGGCGGGCCCTGCCTGCTCTATCGCCCGTTATTCAACCCGCCACTGATTCAATACGCCTCCTCCGCCAACCTGATCTATGACGTCATGCAGTCGTCCACATTGCGCAGCTCGATACTGCCCTGGCTGCCCGATGACGTGCGCGACGACTACGCAAACCTCGTCTTTCCAGGCGACGTACCCTCCCCCTGGGAGGTCTTCAACTACCTGGTAGATCCGCTCAGAGTGTTGATTTTGAGCGGTCCTGTGGCACTGGCCAATCCCGTCGTCGGCAGCGACATGCTGGGTGCACTGTTTAATGCCAACGCCCAGGCACTGTTCAGCCTGGCCGATCGACAATCGGTTTCCAACGCGGAGAACCGCTGGGCGACGCTCAAGCAGATCGGCTGGGTGTTGCTCAATGCCGTGCTGCCCTTCCTAAACCCGACCCTGGGCACCGCCGCCTGGATCTGGCAGATTTTCGATCAAGTGCAAGCGCTCGTCGAAGCGAGCGAACAGCAGGACAAACCTGCGCAATGGGCTGCCCTCACTGACGTTTTGCTCAACATTGGCATGGCGATCACCTTGCACACCGTCACGCGGCGGCAGAGCATCGGCAAGTCGCTTACCCACGAACCCGGCACGCCGGTCAAACCGCCGCTGATCAAACGATTGCCCCTCCAGACCGCATCCGCGCGGCCGACTGAACGAGCAGGCCCGCTCAGTACCAGCGGTGCCCTCAACCGCTTGCCCGGCCCGTTGGCGACCGTGCTGGACAGCTTCCATGTGGTAAAACCCAAGAACCTTGGCCAGCCCATTACCGAAGCGGGCACCTACCAGCACCTCTATCGATCAGGCCGGAAATATTACGTATCCCTGGGGCAACGCTGGTTCGAGGTATCGGCGCAGGCGGACGAGCCCGTGGTGATCATCGATCCCAACCAACCGGAGCGCAGCGGCCCGGCGCTGATACACAATGCAGCCGGCCAATGGTTCATCGACACGCGCCTGCGATTGCGTGGCGGCGGCCCCAAGCATGCAAGCCGGCGGGCGAGTCTGCTGGCCACGGAAAAAGCCAAGCAGCTGCGCGACAAACTGCAGACATTCGAAACAGGCAAAAAGGCCGCATCACTTGAATTGGAGCAAGCCCGCACAGCAATGACAGAAGCACCCGGTACGTCGGCCGCTGCCAGGCGCGAAGGCTATCTGCAAGCACTCGACAGCCAACGCTCTGACTATGAAACGGCCCTGCAGGACCTCAAGAAACTGAATGTCTTCGAACCCCTTGCCGACTATCCGCCCAAAGCGCTGAGCTACCTGAGGGCACAGCTGGAGTTAACCGAGTTCGGTATCCGCGAAACCCAGCAGACATTCACCCCAGGCCTTAGAACAATAATGGATCAGGTCACACACCAGGCCGAGTCGCCTGGAGAGCGGCACATCGAGGACGCGCAGCATTTCGGCCAGATAAACCAGGACATGATCGAACGCCTTGATTACGTCGAGTCGCGTTTCGAAGAGCTGCGCGAACTGGGCCAGCAAGGCTACCGTGAGATCAGCCAACACAAAGGACTGTTGCCCAGTTACACCAGCTCAAACCTTAAGGCCCTGCAATTAACTACGTCACGCAACCTGTGCCTGAGCGATTCGTCGCTCAATAGCACTCCGCAGGCGTGGTCGACCCTGGATGACATCGTCAACACCGCCGACGTTGCAGCCCAGACCCTGCACGATACGCTTTTCGAGCGAAGCGAAGCACGCCTGGACGAGCGTATCGAAGCGCTCGGCAGCCTGACTGAGCAGTTTGCGGTCGTAGATGAGCGCCTGGAAGACCTGTCGCAGGAATTTTCCGCCGAAATCATTCCCGAACAGTTGCAACGCCTGCGCGCGCAGATACACCGATACTCCCAGGACACCCAGTTGCACCTGGCACGGCTGCACCTGGAACGTGACAATCTCAGGCATCGCCCCACCCCGCCGCCGACTCCGCCGGCTCAGCGTAAAATGTTCATCCGCACCCGCTATGACGGCCTGTTGATCGGCGAGCCACGCTCGACGCAGTTCGGGCATGAGCCCGACCTCGTGGACATCAAATCGCCCATCACTCAACACATCATCGCCACCTACCACAAAAAGGATCAGGCCCAGTGGGTCAGACGCATCACCGCACCCGCTGCCCCTGCGCCTGTGGCGCCGGACCTTACGGCATTCCTCGATCAGGCCCAGGCTTTTCTGGACGGATTGAGCGCGTTCAAGGCTCGCGCCCACGAGCAAGCGGCCAAGCCGGCACGTACTGCGGTCGGTATCGAATACCTGTATCACCAGCACGCCCTGCGGCTGGAGGAAACCCAGCATGCCATCGACCACGCCTTGTCATCGCCCGGCGTAGTGAAGAATGAACTGCGCTCCGCCACCCTCGCCAGTCAGAAACTCAAGGAGGCCACGGCAGACCTCTACCTGGAAGCCAACCAGCAGGTGCGACGCATGATCATAGAGCGACCGCCCACTGTCGAGGGCGTGGAATGGCTCCTGCAGCGCAAAGAAGTCACCCTTAAAAAGACCATCAGCCGGCGTCGGATCAAAGGTGTCCAGGAGGACTACCTGGATGAATACACCATCGTCGACCGCTCGCGGCATAACGTGCTCTGGTATGCCCATTTCCATTACTCGGCGTCGTGGACGCCGCCCAGGACGTTTATCTCGGCACGCCTGAAAACCCCGGCCGAGCATCGGATGGGCGCAGCCGCCGATACCGTCAATGGGTTCAACCAGCAGCAACGGCTTGACTACTACCGCAGCGAAATCAACCTGGAACAGGCCCGCCGGTTGTTTTTCAATCTCTGATCGAACGGCCAGGGCGGTTCAGCAATCCCGAGTGGAAGCCGGGCCGCCTACTTATCTACCTCCGCGGCGTTCCTTGAGTGGTTAGTTTGCAGGTCCACTGCCTGTGATCACCAAGGAGCTGACATGCCCAACGACTCTACTCAATCCACCCCCACGCCAACCGCCCCCGGCTACGGGCTGCTCACCCAGCTGACCACCGGCCCCTCCAGCCGGGAAGTGGCTTCCAACCTGCTGCGCGAAGCCCTCGCAGAACTGTACCCCACGCTCAATCTCAATCCGGATTTCTGCATGCTGGTCACTCCGCGCTGGCAAGTGACAGAGCAGGCGCTTGAACGCGGCGAGCCGCAGGTCGAATCCCTCACCAGTATCCTCGCGCGCCAGGCGCTCATGCCCAAGCCGCTGGTCTACATCGAGGGCGAGCATTACCTGACCCTGCAACCCAACGTCCGGTCGCCGGTGCATTTGCCGGTTGCCATCGACGCCATCGCGCGCCTGATGAACGAGCTGTCGACGCTGCTGTACGTCGCGTTCCAGGAGCAGCAGTTGAATTACTGGAATACGTCCTACAACAGCGCAGGGGTGCGCTGGAAAGTATTCGCTAACGCCCTGGGCAAAGCATGGAATGTCACCACCGCTGAAGGTTGGATGAGGACGAATGCAAGATGGCCCGCCTGCTGTACCACGCACCCGACCGTGCCAACCGAGCCTCCGATGCCCCCTACAACCTTCGCGCGTGCCTGATCGACGTCGATGTAGTGTTGCCCGACCGCCACGCGCACGTGGGGTTGTTGGGTATTGCCGTGCTGATCGGCACACTCCAGGAGCGCCAGGCCATCCTCACGTTCTCGCTCACGGACGGTTACAGCCGCTATGACTCACTGGACGAGTTGGGGAAGATATTACCGGGCACGCTCGACCCTCTGTACGCCGGTGCCGAGATCCAGTGGCGATTGTATGAACCCCACGGCAACTATTTCGAAAGCCTGGCCTGCACACTGATCGGCCTGCAGGTCGAGGCCATCGGCCTGATGGGCGATAACGTTGCGCAGGACCAAACCGAGTTGCCACTGCGCCATTCGGCCGTCTCCCGAATCATGCCCAGCCTTGAGGATCTGAGCGATGAGCATCTCTCGCGGATCTTCGACATCCACCAGCATTTACCCGACTGGCTGACGGCCGCCTCGGACGCGGACATGGCAGCCTACAGCCGCTTGATGATCGACCTCGCCGAGCTCAACGCCCACTGGCACGGACGCGCCTTCAACGACGGTATCGCGCCGATCCGCGACTATGCCCGCGAACAGTTGCAGAGCCGCATCAACGCCCGTGCTCAGGACGCGCCCCTGAACCTGGACAAGGTGCAGATTGAAATTCGCTCGCCGGTGATCTGGGGTTCCTTCCCGATCCCCGGCGCGCAAGACATCACTCGGCGTAACCTGATCGACCTGGCGCTGGAGAACCTCACCGGCCTGCCCATCGGTGTCGTCAGCGTGACCTACAACGGCGGCGACGCCCCGCAATGGCTGTCCTATGACTACCTCAAGGAGGTGATCGAGGGGCTTGATATCGGCGCGACCTACCCGGCGCTGATCAAGCAAAAACTGCTCGATGACCCGCAGCAATCGGCGCAACGCTCACGCCTCTACACCGCGCATTTACGCGTACAACTACCGTTGCTGGCCCTGCAGTTGAAATTGCAGCGGCGAAATGGCCTGGATGAACGTGGCTTCCGCTACGTTGCCGCCGTGATGCAAACCGAGGCGCACGAACGCAACGTAGATGCGCAGCCGGCTGTGATTCGTCGCCTGGCCTTTGCTCCCAGGCTGCGCCCTGGCAACGGTCACGACATCGTCGCCAACATGTACGTGATCGAGCCGAAGGACCCTGGCGCCGGCCCGTGTATCCTGTATCGCCCATTGCTGGAGCCGATGCTGCTGCAGTTTCCCTCGCGCCAGAACCTCCTGTACGCCATCAAGCAAGACCCGGCGCTGCGTGAGTCGGTGCTGGCCTGGTTGCCTGAGGAGGTGCATTTCAACTACACGCAATACGTATTTCCCGACACTCTGCCGTCACCCTGGACGGCCGCGCGCCTGCTGGTCGAGCCGGCAACCGTGCTGCAGATGAGCGGGCCGATCGACTTGAGCAACGCAACCCTGGGCGATGACGCGCTGGACACGCTGTTCAGCGCCAATGCCAAGGCGATGGTTGAGCTGGCGACTCGGCAATCGGTATCCAATGTGAAGAAACGCTGGGACACGTTTCGCCGCACGGGTTGGCAGCTGTTGACCGCCGTCTTGCCGTTCCTGGGTCGTACCCTCGGCATCGCCGCCTGGATCTGGCAAATCATGGACGACCTGGAGCAGGCCGAACGGGTCGTCGACACGCCGCAGGCGCAGGCCCCGTGGACCGCGCTGGTGGACATGTTGCTCAATGTGGGGATGGCGCTGACGCTGCATATCACGCTGCGCCATCCTCCCTCCCAGGCACTGGACGAACCCCTCAAGCCTCTGGCCGCAGAGCGCATGGAGGTGCTGGAGGAGACCGAAAAGCCCCCGGTAAAGGCACCGGCAAAGGTCCCTGTGAAGCGCCAGTCGGACGTTCCCGACAGCCAATTGCCACCCTCGCATCAAGGCCCTCTGAATGTCAGCGGCCCGCTGCACAGTACGCCGACACGCCTGGCCACACTGCTGAGCAGCTTCGCCGTGCCCAAACCCGAGGGGCTGGGCGAGCAAAACACCAGCGCCGGCACCCACCTGTACCTCTACCCATTGAGTGAAAAATGGTATGCGCCGGTGGCCCAGCGCTGGTTCGAAGTCACGCTGGATGCCAATGACAACGTGATGGTCGTCGATCCCAGGGAGCCAACCCGCACCGGCCCGCTGCTGGTGAATAACCGCGCCGGGCAGTGGTTCATCGATTCTCGCCTGCGCCTGCGTGGCGGTGGCTTCAGAAACCGTCGCCGGACCGCTCAGGAGCAGAAGCCCTCGCGCATCGAGAGCCTGCGCAAGGACCTCATTGCCTTTAGCGAAAATGATGAACGCACCCAATCGCAACTGTACGAAGCGCAGGTGGCCATCGGCTCGGAGCCGGGGCCGTCCACGGCCCAGCGTCGCGAGGCGTTCATCAGCCAGGCGGATGAGCGGGTAGGTGCCTACGACACCCCCATCCGTCAGCTCAGGGCCTTGAGCATCATCGACACCGTGCCCAATTACCAGAGCCTGATGAGCGGCTACTTGAACAAACAGCTGATCCTCACGCGCTCGGTGATCGAAGAGCGTGTCGGCCCTTTTCGCGACACGATGGAAACCACCATGAACGTGCTCGACCCTTCGGCGACTGTCACAACGCAGCAGCAGGTGGACCAGGCGCAGGCGATGTCGAGCGTAAATGTGGACATGATCCGGCGCATGGAATACGTCGACTCGCGCTATCGGGAGTTGGGAGAACTGGGTGTAGCGGGTGCCGACGTCATCCAGCGCACCCGGCAACGCGTGCCCAACATCCAGGTGATCGACCTCAAGGCGCTGCAAATCACCGTCGCGCGTTTCCTGTGCGTCGCTCTTACCGAGGACACAACCGAAACGCGGCAGCGGCTCAACCGCATCATCGATGACCTGGATATCAGCATCCAAAGCTTCATCGAGCTGCTCGGCAAAGTCGGCGGCGTGCCCCTGGATCAACGCATCGAAGTGCTCAACAGCATGGTTGAGCAATTCGCCCTCGGCGACCAGCGCCTGCTCGACCTGCATGCCGACGCACCGCAACACCTGCTGCGCGAGCCCTTGGAGACGCTGCGCGGCTACATCAATGACTTTCAGCAACAGGCCACGCAGGACTTGGTCAGGCTGCTGCGCGAACGCCGCGCCATGGAGCCCAAGCCCGGGCCATCCAGATCACCGACGACGCCCCAACGCAAAGTCATCAAGACCCGCTACAAAGGCGTGATCGTGGGCGAACCGCGCGAAGCCGACAGCCATCTGGTGGACATCAAGGCACCGCTGACCGGCAAGGTCATCGCCACCTTCCACGAGAAAACCCCAGGCGTCTGGCTGGAACATGAACCGTCGGCCTCGCGCCCCCCGAAACCCGAGTCGATCGACCTGGACACCAGCCTCAACAGCGCACAAGACCTGCTGGATGCGGAGCCTGCCGAATCCCGGCGCATCCTCAACCATTCGCGCAAGGCCGGGTGCATTCCGGTGGAAATAGAAGAGATGTTCCACCAATACGCGATGCGCCTGGAAATGGCCGCCGATCAGATCGAGGAAGCGCTGACCCAACGCAATCTGATCGAGAGCGATCGCCCGTCCGCGGTCATCCTCAGAAAAGCCCTGGCCGATCATGCGACGCGGCTCTTCGCGTTAGGTACCGACACCCGAATCAACATGACCAAGCAGCAACCGCCCACCGCGGCCCGCCTGGAATGGCTGCATCACGAGGGGCAAGTGGCAATCAGAAAAACCGTCACCCGGCGACGCCTCAAAGGCCCCGGCAAGGACTACCTAGACGAGTACGAGATTCGCGGCACCAAGGACAATGCCGTGCTGTGGTACGCGCACTTTCACTACCCATCGCCCCAGGCCGCCGATGAAGCGTTCGGCGCCGCGCACCTCAAAACCCGCGAACAGCAGAAGCTTGGCGGCGCCGTAGAACGCAAGGACGTCAGTGCCCGCGACCAGATCGCGATTTATCGCAGCGAGATCAGCCCGGCGCTGGCCGGTTCGCTGTTTTTTCCCCAGTTGAAGCCGGCGGCTGCGCCTGGCGCATCAAAATCGTAGGTGCCGATCAACACCGCCAGGCCTCGCGTAAACGTTCCAGCGCCTGCGCGATAGCGGGCTCTGGCACTGCGGCAAAGCCCAGCACCAGGCCGGCGCCCTGGTCCGGCGCCAGCGTGGAGGGTGCCAGCCAGTAATTGCTCAAGCCATTGATCTCAACGCCCACGGCATGGGCCTGTGCAAGCAATTGCTGCTCGCGGGCAAGGTTGTCGACACGCACGGTGATGTGCAGCCCTGCGGCGACGCCGGGCAATTGGCCGACGCCGGGCAACCCGCGCGGCCAACCGGCGAGCAACGCATTGCGCCGACTCAATGCCGCACGCCGCATACGTCGAATATGGCGCTGGAAGTGCCCGGCCGCCATGAACTCGGCCATCACCGCCTGCGTGCTGACTTCCGAGTGGCGCATGTCCACGGCGCGACGCCGGGAAAAGGCCTCTACCAGGCCTGGCGGCAGCACCAGGTAGCCCAGGCGCAGCGCCGGGAACGCCACTTTACCGAAGGTGCCCACGTACAACACGCGCCCGCTGCGGTCCAGCGCGGCCAGGGGCGACAGCGGTGCGCCGCTGTAGCGGTACTCGCCATCGTAGTCGTCTTCGATGATCCAGCCGCCGGTGCGTTCGGCCCAGGCCAGCAGCTCCAGGCGGCGCGCCAGGCTCATCACCACGCCCAACGGGTATTGGTGCGACGGCGTAACGTAGGCCAAGCGGCAATCGGCCAGGGTGTTGAGCACGCCACAGTCGATCCCCTCCTCATCAACCGGGACGCCATGCAGGCACGCACCGGCCAGGGCGAACGCATGCCCGGCGGCGCGGTAGCCCGGGTTTTCCACCGCCACGCCGTCGCCGGGCGCCACCAGCAACTGTGCACAAAGGCTGATTGCCTGTTGCGCGCCGCTGGTGATCACAATTTGTTCAGCGGTGCATTGCATGCCGCGTGAACTGCGCAGATAGGCGGCGATCAACCCACGCAGGCGAGCGTCTCCGGCAGGGTCGCCGTAGCACAGCTGCTCCAGGTCGGGCCTGCGCCAGAAAGCCCCGTTGAGCTTGGCCCAAACCTCAAACGGAAACAGATCGAAGGCCGGCACGCCGACACGAAAGGCCTTGGGCGGCCCCACCGGCGGTTGAGACAAATGGTGGGTTTCCAAACGCTCCAGCGCCGCGCTGTGGATAACTTTCAGGCTCGAATTAACCGATGAATTTCCGCAATTTGTGGATAAAGCTGGGGATAAGCCTGGTGATAACCCTGTGGATGGTTTTGTGGATAGTTTTTTCACCGTCGGTAATTGGGCGACATAGGTGCCGTCTCCGACGCGCGCTTCGATAAAGCCTTCGGCGTACAACTGATCGTAGGCCCGCACCACGCTGTTGCGGGAAATCGACAAGGCCGCCGCCAGGTCGCGGCTGGCGGGCAGGCGCGTGCCACTCACCAGGCGTCCGTCCAGCACACGTTGGCGCAGGGCGTCGTAGAGCTGGCGTGTCAGGCCCTGGCGAGGGTCCAACTCAATACCGGCGGGGTTGAAGGACAACGGCGGCGACGCAGGCGGCATATTGGACCTATGAAATTGACCCTGGATGGCTCTTACCACAGACCATTAGCCTGCCTAGGATGGCGCCATTCGCCAAGGAAAATAATCATGTACACACCGCGCGCCTTTGCCCTCGATGACTTGCCCGAAATCCAGCAACTGATCCAGCACACGCGCCTGGCGCAACTGGTGACCCTGGGCGACGACGGCCTGCAAGCCAGCCACCTGCCGCTGCTGCTCAACCCTGATGAAGGCTCGAACGGCACGTTGTACGGGCACATGGCCAAGGCCAACCCACAGTGGCGCGACCTGCAAAACGGCAGCGAAGCCCTGGTGATTTTTGCCGGCGCCGACGCCTACATCAGTCCATCGTTCTACCCGACCAAGGCCGAGCACGGCAAAGTGGTGCCCACCTGGAATTACCTGGCGGTACATGCCTACGGCAAGGCCGAGGTGTTCACCGATGCCGAGCGCTTGCTGGCGGTGGTCAGTGCGTTGACTGACCGCCACGAAAGCCGTCGCGCCCAACCATGGGCCGTCAGCGATGCCCCGGCCGACTACATCGACGGCATGCTCAAGGCCATCGTCGGTTTCTCGCTGCCCATCGAGCGCCTGATCGGCAAACGCAAACTCAGCCAGAACCGCAGCTCGGCGGATATCGCCGGTGTGCGCGACGGCCTGGCCGCCAGCAGCGACGTGCGCGACCAGACCCTCGCCCGATTTATTCCCAAAGGAGCCACAGAATGAGTCCTATCGATATCCGCCCCGTCACCGCCGTCGACCACGCTGCGTGGTTGCCGTTGTGGCAGGCGTATTTGCAGTTCTACAACACCGAACTGCCGGACGCGGTGAGCCACAGTACCTGGCAGCGTTTGATCGACCCCAGCGAACCGACTCATTCGGCGCTGGCCTGGCAGGACGGCAAGGCGGTGGGTATGGTCAACTTCATCTACCACCGCTCCAACTGGAGCATCGAGAACTCCTGCTACCTGCAGGACCTGTTGGTGGACCCGTCCCAGCGCGGCACCGGTGTCGGTCGCAAACTGATCGAATTCGTCTACGCCACCGCCAAGGCCGACGGTTGCTGCAAGGTGCACTGGCTGACCCACGAGACCAACGCCACCGCGATCCAGCTGTATGAGCGGATCGCCGAGCGCCCGGGTTTCATTCAATTTCGCAAAGGTCTTTAAGGAGCGCAGCATGTCCACTTCCCTCGCCGACTGGAAAGGTGCTCCGGCGCCCTCGGCTCAACTGCTCGAAGGGCGCTTTATCCGCCTGGAAAAACTCGACCCCGCACGCCACGCCGATCAACTCTGGCAAGCTCTGGAAGGCCCCGGCGCCGACCCCAAGCTGTGGGATTACTTGCCCTATGGTCCGTTTGCCGAGCGCGCGGCCTTCGATGCCTGGCTGAACAATCATGCGGCCAACAGCGACCCGTATTTTTTCAGCGTGATCGACCGTGTCAGCGGCGATGTACAAGGCATCCTCAGCCTGATGTCGATCGTGCCGGCCCAGGGCCGCATCGAAATCGGCCACGTCACCTTCGGCGCACCGATGCAGCGTTCGCCGAAAAGCACCGAGGCGGTGTACCTGCTGGCCAAATACGCGTTCGAGCAGGGTTATCGCCGCCTGGAATGGAAGTGCAACAACGGCAATGCCCGTTCCAAATACGCGGCCGAGCGCCTGGGGTTCAGTTTTGAAGGGGTGTTCCGCCAGCATATGGTGGTCAAGGGGCAGAACCGGGATACGGCGTGGTATTCGATTTTGGATGGGGAATGGCCGGTGGTGGGGGCGGCTTTTGAGCAATGGTTATCCCAGGCGAATCAGACGGCTTCCGGGCAGCTCAAGGGCCTGGCGGAGTGCCGCCAGGCCCTTTAAGCGTCAGTTCAGCTTCTGCGCCAGCACCGCAATATGCTCCGGCCCGATCCCGCAGCAGCCGCCCAGATGGCTGGCGCCACGCGCTTGCCAGTCGGCCGCCCACTGCAGGTAGCCCGGCGGGTCGAGGTCGTCGCGCAGCGGGTCCAGGCCGTCGTTGGCCGTGGCTTCCTTGGGTTGCGGCGGGAAGGCATTGGCATAGGCGCCGATCTGGATCTGCACGCCCAGGCGTTCGAAGGTCTGGCGAGCCGCATCGATCGCCGCGCCAATCACTTCAGGCTGGCTGCAGTTGAACAGCAGCACCTGTACACCCCATTGCGCCGCCGCTTCGGCGGCGTCCGCCACCGGCTCGCCGGAACGCAGGCGCGGCACTTCATCGGTGTCTTCGTCTTTCAAGGTAAACGACAGCCAGAACGGCTTGCCGTCCTTCGGCAAACCAGCGTGGATCGCTCGCGCCTCAGCGATGGAGCTCTGGGTTTCCGCCAGCCACAGGTCGACATGGGGCGCCAGGCCCTGCACCAGGGGCGTCAGCAGCTCGGACACCCGCGCCGGCTCGAACAGGTCGGGCCGGTAGGAGCCGAATAACGGCGGCAACGAACCGGCCACCCGCACGGGTTTGCCCGAAGCCTCTACTGCTCGGCGCGCCAACTCCCCCGCCAGCGCCGCCAGGGCCTGGCCCTCGGCAGCAAAACGCGCTTCACCGATGTGAAACGGCACCACCGCATAACTGTTGCTGGTAATGACGTCGGCGCCGCTGTCGATATAGGCCGCATGCACCGCCTCCACCGCCTGCGGGGCTTCGCTCAGGGCCAGTGCCGACCACTCCGGCTGCCGGAAAGGCGCGCCACGGCGTTGCAGTTCACGGCCCATGCCGCCGTCGAGAATTACTGTGATTTCAGCGCCCATATAGCTTTTACTCATATGCTTATGAAAATAACTCACTATGAGAGTCGTTCTTATAACTATTTAATGCGTACCATTCGGTTAATAACAACCTCTTTTTTATTCAGGTGTTCATTTTGAAATTCAAACCGCTATGGGCCTTGGGCCTGACGATGCTGGCTGCTTCAACCCAAGCCTTTGGCGGCGCCACCCTGGACCGCATCGAACAGAAAAAAGAACTGGTGGGCGTGCTGATGGAAAGCTACCCACCGTTCTCTTTTCTCAACGATCAGAACCAGCTCGACGGCTTCGACGTCGACGTGGCCAAGGCTGTGGCACAGAAACTGGGCGTTAAGCTGCGTCTGGAAACGCCGTCCTGGGATGTGATCGCCGCCGGCCGCTGGAGCGGACGCTATGACATTTGCATCTGTTCCATGACCCCCAGCAAGGCCCGCGCCGAGGTGTTCGACTTCCCGGTGGAGTACTACGCGTCCCCTGCGGTCATTGTGGTCAACGCCAAGGACGACCGCATCCACGGCGCCAAGGACCTGAGCGGCAAGAAAGTCGGCCTGACCAGCGCCTCCAGCTATGAAAGCTACCTGAATAAAAATCTGCTGATCGAAGGCGCCGAAGACACGCAGTTGCAGTACCCGTTCGAGGACGTCCAGATCGCTCCATACGACACCGACAACGTAGCGTTCCAGGACCTCGGCCTGGGTGCCGGCGTGCGCCTGGATGCGATCCTCACCAACCTGGTCACCGCCCAGCCGCGCCTGGACCAGGACAAGCGCTTCAAGCTGGCCGGCGAGCCGCTGTACGCCGAGCCCAACTCGGTGGCCATCGAAAAAGGCGACCCGCAGTGGGACAGCAAAGTGCGTGACGTCTTTGCGCAGTTGAAACAGGACGGCACGTTGAGCACGCTGTCGAAAAAATGGATCGGTGCCGACATCAGCCAATGAGTCATCTGCCAAAACCCGCGCGCGCGCTGCTCGGCTTTCGCGCACGCCTGTACCTGACCTGGGCGGCGTTGTTCGCCCTGTTCGCCAGCTTCTTCCTGAGCTTTGACCTGAAGTTCTCGATCATCCTCGACAAGCTGCCCAACCTGATCGGCGTGCACCTGGCGCCCAACGGTTTCCTGCAAGGCGCGGCGCTGACGCTGTTCCTGTGTCTGTGCTCGATGGCGGCATCGTCGGTGCTGGGCTTTGTCACCGCCCTCGCACGCTTGTCGAAAAGCGCCGTGGCATTTGGCATCGCCAGTTTCTATGCGTCGTTTTTTCGCGGCACGCCGCTGCTGATCCAGATACTGCTGATCTACCTCGGCCTGCCGCAACTGGGCGTGGTGCCGGGCGCAATCGTCGCCGGCATCATTGCGCTGTCGCTGAACTATGGCGCCTACCTCAGCGAGATCTTCCGCGCCGGCATCCTCGGTGTGCCCCAGGGCCAGCGGGAGGCCGCCCTGGCCCTGGGCATGCGCGACCGGGAGATCTTCTGGCATGTCACCCTGCCCCAGGCCATGCGCACCATCATCCCGCCGGCCACCAACCAGTTCATCTCGATGCTCAAGGACTCGTCACTGATTTCGGTGATGGGCGTTTGGGAGGTGATGTTCCTGGCGCAGTCCTACGGCCGTTCGAGCTACCGCTACATCGAAATGCTCACCACCGCCGCGATCATCTACTGGGTATTGTCCTTGGGACTGGAGCTGATCCAGGCACGCATGGAGCGGCACTACGGCAAGGGCTATGCGGGGCGGGGGTGAAGGAGCGTCGATCGCGCCTGATTCAAGCGTGCACTCAATGTTGTGCAGATTTAACGAATTGTTTTATCGCAACGCACTAGAGACATCTCCCGCAAACCCGCAGCACCCGGCCTGACAGTTATCCCTCTGTCACCTCGCTAAATTCCCCGCCTCATACATCACGAGGTGGGTTTGCATGCCGTTCATACACAAGCAATTGGCAGTCGCCATCATCCTGGCGCTGGGCACAATCGGGGCTTCATACGCACACACTCGCGGCGACATGGAGCCGGACAGCGAGTGGTTGCAACCGCTCAGCGGCAACGGAGCGGCAGGTCATTCAGGGCTGGTCATTGTCAAGCCTCGGGACGCCAGCTTCGCCAACCGCGCCACCAGCCGTAATGGCCTGAACGTCGCCCGTATGCTGGACTCCGCGGTCAGCCAACTGCTGGCTTCGGACCAGCTCGACTATTGGGACAAACACCAACTGCGGCAATACGTGCATTACCTGGCGGGTCTGGAGCCGGGCCGCGTCGGCGCATTGCTTGAACAATTGGCGGGCAGCCAGAACGCCAACCTGGGCACGGCCACCCAGGCCAGCATGAAACAATTGAACGCCAGCCTGCTCGCGGCGATTCGTCAATTGGACACCTCTGAAGAAGCAAGCCGTGTGTGGGTGCAAGGCGTGGGCAGCGGCGGCAAACTCGACGCACAGCACGGCAGCGCCGGCCTCAAACGGCGCAGCCAAGGGCTGTTGCTGGGCGCCGACTGGTCGTTGGCCAACGCCTGGCGGATCGGCGTGGTGGGCGGCAAATCCGACAGTGACCTGAGTGCCAAACGCTTCAAGGGTGACCTGGACAGTTGGCACCTGGGCACCTATGCGGCACGCCAGGACGGCCCGTTCGCGCTGCGCCTGGGCGCGCTGTACAGCAGTCACGCGGGGCAGAACAAACGCTACGTGGATGTCGACTTCATCAATTATCGCGAACGCCTCACCGGCCACTACAAAGCTCAGAGTCAGAATGTATTCGCCGAACTGGGTTATCCGCTGGTCATCGCTGACCTGCGCGCCGAACCCTTTGCCGGACTGGGTCTGCAGCGCTATCACCGCCAGGGCTTTCGCGAAAAGGGCGGCTACAGCGCGCTGGATGTGCGGGCGCAGACCCAGCAAAACCTCAACACCACCTTCGGCCTGCGCCTGGCCCGAGACTTCAGGCTGGATAACCAGATGGCCCTCAAGCCGCATTTGAGCGCCAGTTGGACGCACCTGTACGGCAACGTCGAAAGCCGCGTGAAACAATCCTCGGCCTGGAGAGAACCTGAACACGTCAACAGCGAGTTCTCCATCAGCGGTACCTCACTGGCGCGAGACAGCCTGGCCGTGCGCACCGGCCTGGACGTGGCGCTGTCGGCTGAACACAGTGTGGGCCTGACCTATACCGCCGAACGTGGCAGCCACAGCCGCAACCAGGGACTGGCGGGGCAATGGACGATGGCGTTCTAAATCGCTGAATCCAATGCAAAAAAAAGGGGAGCACCTGCTCCCCCGAGGATTAAACGGTTGTGTCGAAGGCTGGATCAGCCTTCGATTTCGATCAGGATCTCGCCAGGGTTGACCCGGTCGCCCTTGGCCACATGCACGGCGGTCACTTTGCCGGCAATCGCGGCCTGCACCTCGGTCTCCATCTTCATGGCTTCGGTGATCAGTACGGCCTGACCGGCCTTGACCACATCGCCTTCCTTGACCAGCACGTCGACGATATTGCCCGGCATCGCGGTGCTCACATGGCCCGGCGCTGTTGCGTGCTTGCGCTGGCTGCCGCCACTGCTGACGAATTCGTTGAGCGGCTCGAACACCACTTCTTCGGGCATGCCGTCGATGGACAGGTAGAAGTGGCGCTTGCCTTCGGCCTTCACGCCGACGCCGGTGATGTCGACCCGGTAGCTTTCGCCGTGCACGTCGATGACGAATTCGGTCGGCACGCCTTCGCCACCGGCGCGGGCTACGCTGCCCGCCTCGGGAATCGGCAACAGCACTTCAGGGGCCAGGGTGCCTGCGTCGCGCTCCTCGAGGAACTTGCGCCCGATGTCCGGGAACATCGCGTAGGTCAGTACGTCCTCTTCGGATTTGGCCAATGTTCCGATTTCACCGCGCAGCTTGGTCATTTCCGGCTTGAGCAGGTCGGCCGGGCGTACATCGATAACGTCCTCGCTGCCGATGGCCTGACGCCGCAGCTTTTCATTCACCACGCCCGGCGCCTTGCCATAGCCGCCCTGCAGGTAGAGTTTCACTTCGTTGGTGATGGTCTTGTAGCGCTCACCGGCCAGCACGTTGAAGAACGCCTGGGTGCCGACGATCTGCGAGGTCGGGGTGACCAGTGGCGGGAAGCCGAGGTCTTCCCGCACGCGCGGGATTTCCGCCAGCACTTCGCCCATGCGATTGAGCGCGCCCTGCTCCTTGAGCTGGTTGGCCAGGTTGGAAATCATCCCGCCCGGTACCTGATTGACCTGCACGCGAGTATCGACGGCGGTGAATTCACTTTCGAACTGGTGGTACTTCTTGCGCACAGCGTAGAAGTACAGACCGATTTCCTGCAGCAGCTCCAGGTCGAGGCCAGTGTCGAATTCGCTGCCTTTGAGCGCGGCGACCATCGACTCGGTACCTGGGTGGCTGGTGCCCCAGGCAAAGCTGGAGATCGCGGTGTCGATATGGTCGGCACCGTTTTCGATGGCCTTGAGTTGGCACATCGCGGCCAGGCCGGCGGTGTCGTGGGAGTGGATGAAAACCGGCAGGCCTTGCTCTGCTTTCAGCGCCTTGACCAGTTCACCGGTGGCGTACGGCGTCAGCAGGCCGGCCATGTCCTTGATCGCGATCGAATCGCAGCCCATGGACTCCATTTGCTTGGCCTGGGCCACAAATGCGTCGATGGTGTGCACCGGGCTGGTGGTGTAAGCGATGGTGCCCTGGGCATGCTTGCCGGCGGCTTTTACTGCTTCGATGGCCACGCGCAGGTTACGCACGTCGTTCATCGCATCGAAAATGCGGAACACATCGATGCCATTCACTGCGGCCTTGGCCACGAACGCTTTGACCACGTCATCGCTGTAGTGGCGGTAGCCCAGCAGGTTCTGGCCGCGCAGCAGCATTTGCAGACGGGTGTTGGGCAACGCGGCGCGCAGTTTACGCAGGCGCTCCCACGGGTCTTCCTTGAGGAAGCGCACGCAGGCGTCGAAGGTCGCGCCGCCCCAGACTTCCAGGGACCAGTAGCCGACTTTGTCGAGCTTGTCGCAGATCGGCAGCATGTCGTCGGTGCGCATGCGGGTGGCGAGCAACGATTGGTGAGCGTCGCGCAGGATGGTGTCGGTAACGAAGATCTTTTTAGTCATTGGTATCTCCTCATAGCGGCAAGTTTCAAGCTACAAGCTGCAAGAAAAAGCCACTCTGCCTTTACTTGCAGCTTGCCGCTTGCAACTTGCCGCTGTTTATTCATAAACCCGCATGCGCGGCGATGGCGGCGGCGATGGCAAGGGCCAGCTCTTCGGGTTTGCGCTTGATCGAGTAGTTGGTCAGCTCAGGGTGGCTTTCCACAAAACTGGTGTTGAACTGGCCGCTGCGGAATTCCGGGTTGCGCAGGATTTCCTGGTAGTAGGCGGCGGTGGTCTTCACGCCTTGCAGGCGCATGTCGTCCAGGGCACGCAGGCCGCGGTCCATGGCTTCTTCCCAGGTCAACGCCCAGACCACCAGTTTCAAGCACATGGAGTCGTAGAACGGCGGGATCGTGTAACCGGTGTAGATCGCCGTGTCGGTGCGCACGCCGGGGCCGCCGGGTGCGTAGTAACGGGTGATCTTGCCGAAGCTTGGGAGGAAGTTGTTCTTCGGGTCTTCGGCGTTGATGCGAAACTGCAACGCAAAGCCACGGTGCTGGATGTCTTCCTGCTTCACCGACAGCGGCAGGCCCGAGGCGATGCGGATCTGCTCACGGACGATGTCGATCCCGGTGATTTCTTCGGTGATGGTGTGTTCCACCTGCACCCGGGTGTTCATCTCCATGAAGTACACCTCGCCCTCGGCGAGCAGGAACTCCACGGTGCCGGCATTCTCGTAGCCCACGGCCTTGGCCGCGCGCACCGACAGGTCGCCGATGTAAGCGCGCTGTTCGGGGGTCAGCTGTGGGCTGGGGGCAATCTCGATCAGCTTTTGGTTGCGACGCTGAATCGAGCAATCGCGCTCGAACAAATGCACTACGTTGCCAAAGCTGTCACCGAGGATCTGCGCCTCGATGTGTTTGGGGTTGACGATGCATTTTTCCAGAAACACTTCCGCCGAACCAAAGGCCTTGGTGGCTTCGGAGATCACGCGCGGGAAGGCTTGTTCGAGTTCTTCGCGGCTGTTGCAGCGGCGGATACCGCGACCGCCGCCACCGGACGTGGCCTTGAGCATCACCGGGTAACCGATGCGGTCGCCTTCGGTGAGCGCTTCGTGGATGTCGGCCACGTTGCCTTCGGTGCCGGGGGTGACCGGCACGCCGGCTTTGATCATGCTGCGGCGCGCTTCGGTCTTGTCGCCCATGCGGCGGATCACTTCAGCGGCGGGACCGATGAACTTGATCCCACGTTCGGCGCAGATGTCCGCCAATTCGGCATTTTCCGACAGGAAGCCGTAGCCGGGGTGCAGCGCATCGCAACCGGTTTCCACCGCCAGGTTCACCAGCTTGCGCGGGTTGAGATAGCCGGCCAGGGGCTCGGCGCCGATGCTGTGGGCTTCGTCGGCCCGTTTGACGTGCAACGCGTGGCGGTCGGCATCGGAATAGACCGCGACCGAACGGATACCCATCTCGGCGCACGCACGCACGATGCGGACGGCAATTTCACCGCGGTTGGCGATCAGGATCTTTTTTATCACTTGGAAATTCCCTTGAGCCGATTGCTGCGTTCTTCGACCCGCTGGAGCCGGGTCGGCGCGTGACCAAATGTTTCAGGCCAGTCGCGAGACACACACTAAGCTGCGCAAGGGATTAACAAAAATCAATAATTATTGGGTCGTGCATAAGTAAAGACTTATAGTTGGCCGGACGGCCTCGGAGGTGGAGACAAAATTATGCGCAAGTCATTGATGCGACTGACATTACGTCAGCTGCAGATATTCCACGAGGTGTGCGATTTGCGCTCTTACAGCCGCGCGGCCGAGGAAATGTCACTCACGCAACCGGCGGTCAGCCTGCAAATCCGCCAGCTCGAAGAGCTGATCGGCCAGCCGCTGTTCGAGTATGTCGGCAAAAAACTCTACATGACCGAGGCCGCCGAAGCCCTGCAACGGGCCAGTCGCGATATCTTCGGGCGCCTGGAAAATCTCGATATGCAGCTGTCGGACATGCAAGGCTCGCTGCAAGGCCAGTTGAAGCTGGCGGTGGAGTCCAGCGCCAAGTACTTCGTGCCGCACCTGTTCGCCGCCTTCAAGCGCCAGCACCCGGAGGTGCAACTGCAATTGACCGTGGTCAACCGCGCCCAGGTGATCCGCCGCCTCTCGGACAACCGGGACGACCTGGTGATCATGTCCATGGTGCCTCAGGACATGGGCCTGGAGTTCCTGCCCTTCCTCAACAACCCCATCGTCGCGGTGGCGCTGCCGGACCATCCGTTGAGCCTGCAAGGGCCGCTGCGCCTGCAGGACCTGGAGCCCTACACGTTGCTGCTGCGCGAACCCGGTTCGGGTACGCGGCTGGCGTGCGAAGAGTATTTCA